>SBGS01000149.1 GCA_006226555.1 Bacteroidota bacterium | reverse complement strand
TTTGAGTCAGGAATTTCACTTATTGAAAGTGAATTACTTCACAGAAAACTGCATGCCGATCATAACGAAGCCTTAGTCTCTTTAAAACAAATGGGGGTAGAGGTACAAGATATTCCCATGATCCTACATTGGATCAAACAATACACAAAACCGGAATGGGAGCATATCCATATACTAAGCAACAAATTGCGTAGTTATTCTAAAAATGTTCATCTGGAAGTCAATGATCTCTCAACGAAGATCGCTCATCTACTTGACAAGGAAGGAATTACAAGTCTCTCGCAAGATCTTCATTCAATTATAGAAAACTCTGAAGAACTTATAAACTGGTGGTCTGAGCTAGGAAATATCAGTCCAGAACTATTCAACGCAATTCAAAAGGCAAGCAGCACAGATGAACTAAATTCAATTGTCTGCCGATCTCAGTGGAGTATCTTCTCGCAGCGCTATCCAGGAATGCAACATTTTCACCCTTCTTCCCTTCGCGATAAAATTCTCGACATCATTCATGAGCAAGAAGTTGAATACAAACTTTTCGCGGGAGAAATAGAACAAACTTTAAGATCGAATTTTGAAAAACTGGAGGAGATATTACAAACACCTGCGCGAAAACTAAGTGCTGAAGATAAAATCCTTAAGAATAAATTACGTCTTGGAAAATCTATCCTGGCAAAGGAATTCTCCAAAAAGACAAGACATCGCTCACTTTTCCAGCTGTATGAATCAGACGCTCGAATCTGGATCCAAACGCTGATCCCGGTAATGATGTGTAATACTGAACTCGTCTCTTCCTGTTTTCCTTTTGAAGAAGATCTTTTTGATCTTTCAGTTTTTGATGAGGCAAGTCAGACACCACTGTTTAGTGCCGTTGGTGCAGCACAGAGAGGAAGTAAAATGGTTATTGCCGGGGATGATCGTCAAATGCGCCCGGTAAAAGCCTTTTCCACACGATCAGAAGAAATTCGTGACCTTCTTACTCAAGGATTACTATATCTGAGAAGTGACATGCTCAAACATCACTACAGGTCTTATTCAGAGCAATTGATCGCATTTTCGAACAAACACTTCTACGGTGATCAGCTGATCGCGTTTCCAAGCTACCCACTTGCGAAGGAGCCTATAAAAAAGATCAAAGTAAACGGGCAATATACAGAAAGAAGGAACCCGGAGGAAGCACAACAGGTTGCAGAGCGAATTCAAAAGCTTATCGGAGGGAAAGATACATTCGGCGTTGTAGCCTTCTCAGAAGATCAAGTGGATCAGATCTGGAAGAGTTTGGATGAAAATAAAAGAACTCAACTGCAGGAGCTGATCGATCGAAATCAGGCTTTTATTAAACCCGTAGAAAAGGTTCAGGGAGATGAGTGCGATATTCTACTAATCAGTTTTACGTTCGCGAAAAATGAAACCGGGGTATTAAAATATACTTTTGGGCCAATGAGCACCAGTCACGGAATGAACCGTTTGAATGTATTACTCACACGTGCAAGAAAATCAATTGAATTTTACACCTCATTGGATCATGCTGATTTTAGGATCTCCAGCAACCCTAGTATAGAACTGATCCGTAAGTGGTTTGCCTTTATTGAAGACCCAAATGAGCAGAAGAAAGTTGTGTTCCCTTTTCATTTAGATCCGGAAATAAATGAAAATGTGCTTACGATTCGCGCCATAAGCTCGTGCGTTCAAGATGCTCATGAATTATGCACCCTGCATAAAGTTCTCGAAAATAGAGGCTGGGAATTAAAGTATGCTTAGATTCTTTTATGCGACAACGCCAGTAGCGCAAAGCTAGCCAGCCAGTGACTACCTTCGTAATTTCCATCTGTGATCCCAGCTAAGGAATGGCGTATATGGTCATTTGCAATCTTTGTTAAATGATCATAATCCGTCAGAGTTTCAGCGATACCATGCAGACACCAGGCACGTGAAAAGTTCAAACCATCCAGGTGTACCAGATGTCCATCCTTTCGATCGGTAACAATTCCCGGTTCCAATTCAAATGCTGGATCAATTAGCTCCGGAAGGAATTTTTTTAACCAATCTTCGAACTCTTTCTCCTTAAGCACACGTCTCATCAGGTTTGCTTCCTCTAAAACCGGTGAAAGGAAATCGAAGCCACTTGGTTCCCAGCTCAATGGAGCGTCAACATCCGTACTATAAAATTCTAGGGCCTTCTGATTTACAATTTTAAGTAGATCATCGTTTCCAGCTTTTATTGCATGATCATGAATAAATGAAAGTGCGAAAGCCGTGTTCGTATGGGTGCCCACGCGTATCGGATATGCGAGCTTTGGAAGGAATTCGATAATCTCTTGTTCAACCCAATGAGTAAGTGGTCGCAGATTTAAATGCAGATCCTGCGAAACCGGATCGTTCCAGGCAGCCAATTCATCATCCAGTTTTAGTAACCATGCCCAGCCATACATGCGTTCATAGCCCTTATTGATCTCATCCTCGAAATATTGAAGCTCCTTCTTTATATTCTTCTCCGTGATGTGAGATTGAAGCAGCGCTTTTAATGAATCTGCGTGGTCAATATTCGGGAAAATGCTGAGTAATCGGACAATAGACCAATGTCCATGCACCGAAGAATGCCAGTCAAAACAACCGAAAAAAGCAGGATGTAATTCTTCAGGGGACTGAAGGTCATTGTCATCTCCAATTACCTGATTTAACTTATTTGGATATTCCTGATCAACACAACGCAATGGAAGCTCTGCAAGTATATTCGCTTCGTCAAAATTCAAACGCATTCTGTCTTCCGGTCCACTCATTTTTTCACCCCCTTCTCCTTCCTGTATCACGCAAGAAACAAAGAGTACTAAAACGATCCCAAATAACCCCCAATTCTTCATGCCGCAAATATAAGAAAGTAGATGTTGGCAAACATTTTGTTACTTTCAACTTGTAAAAATTAGTGTCATGAAAAAATTTCTCCTTTCGTTCAGTTTGTTGAGTATCACGCTCACCCTATTATCATGTGCAAATTCTAAAGATATGGCTTCTGAAAAAGGAAATGACTCTGCAAACGGTATCCAGCAAGTAGAAGTTACAGAATTTGCAACTATCCAAAAAACGTATTGCTACGGTAAATGCCCGGTGTACAAGATGACTATTTATTCCGATGGGAAGGCAGTCCTGGAAGGCAAGTCGAACATAGAAATGACGGGCGTTTGGGAGACACAGCTGACCAAGGAAGAGCTTGAAAAATTTATTCTTACGGCTGAGAAGATCAATTATTTTGATTTGGAGGATAAATACGACAGTCCCATCACTGATCTACCATCGACAACAACAAGTATTGTGATCGACGGAAAAAGAAAAGAAGTTTACCGCAGAGCTGACTATCCACAACGTATACTTGTATTCGAAGAAGTATTTACAGACCTGTTAACCAATAAGAAATGGGTTAAGACCGGAGAGCTCGAATAATCAATGTGCGTCAAGCCAATTCTGGCCCGTTTCTACCTCAACAGCTAACGGAACTGCAAGTTTAACGGCACCTTCCATTTCCTCCTGAACCAGTTTGTGCATCTTTTCGA
>SBGS01000238.1 GCA_006226555.1 Bacteroidota bacterium | reverse complement strand
GGATCTGACATGCGTACTTTGATCATCCATCCTTTACCGTATGGATCAGAGTTCACTAGTTCAGGAGATGACTCTATTTCTTCGTTCAATTCGATGATCTCTCCAGAAACAGGCATAAATAGATCAGATACTGTTTTTACAGCTTCGATCGATCCAAATACTTCTTCTTGATCCAATGTTTCATCAACTGTTTCGATTTCAACGAATACAATATCTCCAAGTTCTCCTTGGGCGAAATCAGTGATCCCAATTGTAGCGATATCACCATCTACAGCAACCCATTCGTGGTCTTTTGTATACTTAAGATTAGCCGGTACGTTCATGTTTTAAATTTTAGTGTGACAAATTTAAAATTTTTCTTCGCCCTTGGTCAATTATGTAAAGAGAGTTCTAAACTTTTATAAAGTAGTTTTTAACTAATTTTGCCACCTATGATTAACCAAGAACAATTAAAAGAAGTAAAATCCCGCATAGACGCGGCACATGCATATCTGAAAATAGCGGAAAAACGCATGCGTTTGCAAGAGGAAGAATTGAAGACGCAAGATCCTAGTTTTTGGGATGATCCTAAAAAAGCCGAAGAGCAAATGAAGCTCATTCGTGGGATTAAATCATGGGTAAATGCCTACGATGCTCTTAATTCTATGTATGATGACACAGAGGTTCTTTTGGATTTCATCAAAGAAGGAGAGGGAGATGAAGCTGAGTTGGATGCTCAGTATGCAAAATTGGTTAGTGATCTTGAGGAGCTTGAGCTTAAAAACATGTTGAGTGCTGAGGAAGATTCTTTAAGTGCTGTATTGCAGATCACCGCTGGTGCAGGAGGTACAGAGAGTTGTGATTGGGCATCAATGCTGATGAGAATGTATACCATGTGGGGTCAGAAGCGCGGGTACAAGATAAAAGAATTGAATTTTCAGGAAGGTGATGTTGCCGGTGTTAAAACCGTTACTCTGGAGTTTGATGGTGAATTTGCCTTTGGTTACCTGAAAGGAGAGAACGGAGTACACCGATTGGTGCGTATTTCACCTTTTGATTCGAATGCAAAACGGCATACATCATTTGTTTCGGTCTATGTTTATCCTCTTGTCGATGATAACATTGAGATCAATATCAATCCGGCAGATATTACTTGGGAGACATTCCGAAGTGGCGGTGCAGGGGGACAAAACGTGAACAAGGTAGAGACTGCTGTTCGCTTAAGACACGCACCGTCGGGTATTATCATTGAAAACTCTGAATCACGCTCTCAGCTGGCCAATAAGGAAAAGGCAATGCAGCTTCTTCGTTCACAGCTTTATGAACTTGAAATGCGGGCAAGAATGGAGAAAAGGAATGAGATCGAGGCAGGGAAGAAGAAGATCGAATGGGGCTCGCAGATCAGAAATTACGTGATGCATCCTTATAAATTAGTAAAAGATGTTCGCACAGGTGTTGAATCTACAAATGTAGATGCTGTGATGAACGGTGATATAGATGAATTTTTGAAATCATTCTTAATGGTTTACGGAGAACAAGCGCAATGAGTTGGATAGTATATCATAATAACAGGTGTTCCAAAAGTAGAAACGCAGTTCAGTACCTAACGGAAAAAGGAATCGATTTTACGACAGTGGAATACATGAAGTCTCCCTTAAATGCGGAGGAGCTAACACAAATACTCTCTAAATTGCACATGAAAGCGGAAGATCTTGTTCGTAAGAATGAGGCAATTTACAAAGAGGAATACAAGGGACGTGAAATGTCTGAAGCTCAGTGGGTTGAGGCGATGGTCAAACATCCTTCTCTCATAGAACGCCCTATCGTGATCCATGGTGATCGGGCTGTCGTTGCGAGACCATTGGAGGAAATTGACAAGTTATAATCCTTTTTTGTCATTCGATTTGATCCAATTGGCGTATATTTGCCGCCCTTACAGTTTGCACGAATCATGAACCTTGATAAAGTATATCTATTCCAGCATAAACAGCTTTCTCCTATTTTAAGCGAGTGGTTGTCTGTTTCAGGACATGAAGTTCAATTAGTAGATGTACGCGACAAACAGTTTCAGGAAGATACCGATGGAGTTGTCGTTTTAACGGGGGATCTGGATGTCGATAAAGATGATCAGGAAATGATCGCTGAAATGGAAAATAAGCGAATTCCCGTTCGCAGGATCGATCTGAATGGAACACTCCAGGCTTCAATCACAAGTTTGAATCTTTGGCTTAAAAACAACAAATGCAAACGCATTGTATTCACCGGAGCTGACACGATCACAGGAAATGAAAATTTCGAGCGTTTTTTGAATCGATTGTCTGAGCTCAAGTTGTAGTTAGTTCTTCAAGCTCAACTTCATTTCGGTAAAGATCCTCTAGCGTTTCTCTTCTTCTAATCAATTTAATTTCTCCATCTACGATCAATGCTTCCGCAGGTCTTAACCGAGCGTTGTACTGATTGCTCATTGAGAATCCATAGGCACCTGCATTTTTAATGGCCAGGATATCATTTTCTCGAACTTCACTGATCAGTCGGTCAAATCCGAAAGTGTCACTTTCACAAATATTACCCACGACCGAATACAGTTTTTTCTCTCCCCCGGGATTAGAAATATTCTCTATTTCGTGATAGGCATTGTAGAACATCGGTCGAATTAAATGATTCTGACCACTATTTACCCCGAGAAAAACAGTAGATGTTGTTTGCTTTACCACATTTACATTGACAAGTAGCACTCCTGCTTCACTGACTATATATTTTCCTGGTTCAAACCAAAGCTCTAGCTTCCTGCCATACTCAGAACAGAAATTTTCGAATGATCTGGATATTTTTTCTCCAATGCTATTTATATCTGTGATGATATCTCCCTCTTTGTATGCCACCTTAAATCCACTCCCGAAGTCAAGAAATTGAAGCTCAGGAAAAATGGAAGCTGCCTCGTAGAGCAATTCTGCTCCTCTCAAGAAAACATCCGCGTCAATAATGTCACTTCCTGTATGCATATGAAGTCCAATGACATGAACACCATAATGCTCCACAATTCGTTCAACATGTCTTAACTGATGAATGGAGATCCCGAATTTTGAATCAATATGTCCGACAGAAATGTTTACGTTACCTCCCGCCATAATATGAGGATTAATGCGAATGCAACAAGGAACGGTATCACCATATTGATTCCCAAATTTTTCAAGAATTGATAAGTTATCCAGATTGACCATTACCCCTAATTCTACCGCTTCCCTGATCTCCTCGAAGTCGACACAGTTTGGCGTAAACATGATAGAGTTAGGTTCAAAACCTGCCCTTAATCCCAGGTAAACTTCCTGTATTGAAACGGCATCAAGCCCCGCTCCCTCTTGCTTTAATATGCGAAGTATGTTTATATTGTTCAAAGCTTTTAACGCGTAATGCAACTTTACTTTAGTTGATCCGAATGCATTGTTCAAATTCCGATACTGTAAACGGATCTTTTCCGCATCATATAAATACAATGGTGTACCAAATAAATCCGCAGCTTTAAGCATTACATTTCTTTCCATATTTTCTGTTTAAGGGGGGTAAATATTTTT
>SBGS01000129.1 GCA_006226555.1 Bacteroidota bacterium | reverse complement strand
CTTGTCCCTTTGGTTCCGCCGGCAAGAACGTATTCTATACCCGTCTCGTCCTCATATCCCCAAACATCATTTAAACCTTGATCATGCAACGTATTTAGGTCTATGTGTCCAATTTGCGTAAAATTTAGCTGACCTTTCGAGACACCTGCTAACAAAAGGCAAACAAAAAGAATAATTCTATACATGAATGGAATTTACTACAAAAAGAAGATGAGCGCAATAATGAAAAGCAGAATAATAATGATATACTGCCACACATCCACAAAATATGGATAGATCTGCTTCCATTTTTCCTTTAGACTCATCCTGCTAAGTTACGACATTCTCTATTCACTTTGCGTAACACTATCGCTTCCAATTTTGAGTTCAAAACACTATTTTTGCATACTGTAATTTACCACCTATGGCAAAAGAAATAAGTTCTACTGTAGACACCAATCTTGATTTCGAGACTTTTAAAACTCAAGTGCTGGAAGATTTCCGTCTGGCAAATATTAGTCGAGAGGCTTCACTATTAGGAAGAAGAGAGGTTCTGACAGGTAAGGCGAAGTTTGGAATTTTTGGAGATGGAAAGGAACTTGCTCAAATAGCATTAGCTAAGCAATTCAGAAATGGTGATTTCAGGTCCGGTTATTACCGCGATCAAACCATTATGATGGCAATTGGTGAACTAACTGTTCAGCAATATTTTGCAGGCTTGTATGCGCATACAAATGTCATTGAAGAACCTCAATCTGCAGGTAGACAGATGGGAGGACATTTTGCCACGCGTAATCTTGACGAAAACGGAAATTGGAAAAATCTAATGGAGCAAAAGAACAGCTCCGCAGACATCTCTCCTACCGCTGGTCAAATGCCGCGTTTATTAGGTCTTGCGCAGGCTTCAAAAGTTTATCGCGAGCATCCAACATTAAAGGACCTTGAAGAATTCAAGAAATTCACCAACAACGGAGACGAAGTTGCGTTCGGTACAATCGGAGATGCCTCTACATCGGAAGGACCTTTCTGGGAGACGATAAATGCCGCTGGAGTGCTTCAAGTTCCAATGGTGATGTCTGTTTGGGATGATGGTTATGGAATCTCTGTTCCTCGTGAATATCAAACCACCAAAGGGAGTATTTCTGAGGCCCTATCAGGAATGCAGCGCACAAAAGAAAATCCGAGAGGATACGAGATATTCGTAACAAAAGGATGGGATTACGCTCATTTGGTCGAAACGTATGAAAAAGCGGTAAAAGTTGCTCGCGAAGAACACGTTCCAGTGCTTGTACACGTTAAGGAAGTAAATCAACCACAAGGACATTCAACAAGCGGATCTCACGAGCGATATAAATCACCGGAAAGATTGCAATGGGAAACAGATTTCGATTGCATCAATAAATTTAAAGAATGGATCCTTGAATTCGATGCAGACGGTCTGAAGTTGGCCACAGAAGAAGAATTGGAAGCCATTCAAAAAGAAGCGAAAAAGGTCGTTCGAGACGAAAAAAATCAAGCTTGGACCAATTTCTTGGCTGAGATCAATCAAGATAAAGCTGAGGTATTAAGTCTGATTAAAGCACTTGCCGCTTCAAGTAGTTCCGGAGCATTTATCGGTAAACTAGCTGAAGACCTCGAAAAGGCGATGGATCCTATTCGTAAAGATATTCTTGCTGCTGCCAGAAAGGCCCTGAGAATTGCCAGAGGTGAAAACAGTGCTGAAGCAAAAGCATTGAGCTCATGGATCAAACGTCAAATTGATGCCAATTTTGAACGTTACAGCTCATCACTTTACAGTGAAAATGAGGATAATGCAATGCTGGTTGAACCGATTCCTCCTACCTACGACGATGAGATCAAAATGGAGGATGGTAGAATCATTCTTCGTGACAACTACGATAAGCTATTAGAAAAGTATCCTGAACTATTGATCTTTGGAGAAGATGCCGGTAAGATTGGTGGAGTAAACCAAACACTGGAAGGGATGCAAGATAAATATGGCACGTTACGCGTTTCTGATACCGGAATACGTGAGTGTACGATCATTGGTCAGGGAATCGGAATGGCAATGAGAGGACTCCGTCCGATAGCTGAAATTCAATACCTTGATTACCTGTTGTATGCCATTCAAGTGATGTCTGACGACCTTGCAACAGTACAATACAGAACAAAAGGAGGACAAAAAGCCCCATTGATCATTTCAACCAGAGGTCACAGACTCGAAGGGATCTGGCACAGTGGTTCACCAATGGGTATGATCATCAATGCTCTTCGAGGAATGTATGTTTGCGTTCCTAGAAACATGACAAAGGCTGCTGGTTTCTACAATACACTTATGGCTGCCGGCGAGCCGGCCTTGGTAGTAGAGCCACTAAATGGATACCGATCAAAAGAACGTGTTCCGACTAACATTGGTGAGTTCCGTGAACCATTGGGTGTTCCTGAGATCGTAAAAGAAGGAAATGACCTTACGATCGTATCTTACGGATCAACCTTTAATCTGATCGAGCAGGCTTTACCGCAATTGGCTGAACTTGGTATTGACGTAGAATTGATCGATGTTCAAACCTTACTTCCATTTGATATAAATCATGTGATTTCAGAGTCTATTGAGAAAACAAACAGATTACTCATTGTTGACGAAGATGTAAGCAGTGGTGCAACCGCCTATATTTTGGATAAGATCCTGGTAGAACAAAAGGGGTATTATCACTTGGACTCTGCTCCTGAGACGATGAGCGCTAAGGATCATAGACCTGCGTACGGTAGTGACGGTGATTACTTCTCAAAACCAAATGTGGACGACATCCTGGAGAAAGCCTACGCGATTATGCATGAAGCTGATCCTTCAAGATTCCCTCCTATCTATTGAAAAATGTATTAACGATATTATCCTTTTGTAGTCTGATACTCATTCAACCGATCAGCTGGTTTGGCTGGGAGATATGGTATCAGCTCGAAAAGGAATACGTTAGTAATGTCTTGTGTGAAAATAAAGAAGAACCGGAGCTGGAATGTAACGGAAAGTGTTATCTCGCAAAGCAACTAAAGGCAGCGTCAAATGAAACTTCTCAGGAAGACGAGAAGATCCCTACGCCGCGCACACAACAAATTGAGTGTATTGTTTCAAATACAACTAAATACGAACTCTTCTTCCTGGAAGAATTATCAGAAAATGAAATGTACTCCAACCCAGCCAATACTCTTCTCCATGGGTATTGCACACCAATAGAACACCCTCCTTGTTGATGATTTGACCCAAAGTCAAATTAAAACTCAACAAGATGAAACAAACAATCACAATCCTGATCTGGTTCGTTTCACTCTCAGTGTACAGTTGTGACATTTGTGGTGGCATTTCCATGCCATCCACTCAGGGAATACTTCCTGGCACGGAATTTCATTATGTTGGACTGCGTTCAAGCTGGATTCAATTCCACACGAACGAAGACATCTCTCATTTGGCTTCGAAGGAAACATTCTTTCGAACAGAGTTGAATGGTAGATATCAATTCAACAAACGAATAAGTGCTCAGATCAGTGTGCCTTATGTTATCAATTTTCAGTTCAAGGGAAGTGAA
>SBGS01000191.1 GCA_006226555.1 Bacteroidota bacterium | reverse complement strand
AGAAATGCAATGCGTTTTTTTGTTTCCTGAGTTGCTCGACGAATGGCACTGATCAACAGATATTCAAGGTTGTTTACTGAATTCTGGATCATCTCGCTCATTCCTTTCAGTTGGAAAGGCTGACCGGATTTTGATCCAGGCAATAATTGTACAGTATTTACCGTAGAACCACCGTAGTCGATCGTTGCCCCCGGCCAAAGCAGTAATTGACTTTGTTCGCCATCTTTCGAGTAAACCACGTTCATGGGAAGTATCCCTTGTCCTTTTGCCCAAAGCTGATCGTGAAGTTCTTTCTGTTCCTCGTCGGTTCCCTGATTTGGATCAACAAAAACATATTCTATCCGATCTCCTGCGTATTGTTTGAACTCTTTTAGCTTATCCTCTACTGCATTTCTGAAGTACGATAATTCAGCCGGAAGATTTCCTGCAAGGTAGATCTTCATGCTTAGGCGACTCTTAAAGTTTTCTGATTTCTTTAAATAAGTGATCGTACCTTCAGCGAGTGAATAGCGTTTATCACTGGTCATGTCAACTCGTTCATAGACGAAGGAGCTAATGACGTTGAGCAATATTACCGCAACGATTACAATCCCTAGAAATGTAAGGTTAAAAAGTCCTGAAATCAAACGCTTTTTCTCTGCCATTGCTTATTTCTTTATGGATTTAACAACAGTTAACGCTGCGTAAATAAACAGGAAAATGATACTTAAGAAGTAAACGACATTTTTCGTATCGATGACCCCTTTCTTGATCGATTCATAGTGATAGGAAATTCCACAGTATTGAATAACACTATCGAATTTTCCCATTAGATTAAATGATCCGAGTAACGTAAGTCCGTCGTAGAATAACCAGCAGAGGAACATCGCAAGAATGAAAGCAACGATCTGACTGCTTGTAAAGGAAGAAGCAAAAATTCCGATTGCTACGAAACAAGCTCCAAGCAATACGAGCCCGATATACGATGTGAAAGTTGCTCCATTGTCAAACTTTTCAGGTTCTAAAGCCAGTGATCGCATGGAAAAGTAGTAGATCAATGTCGGCAGCAATGCAATAACAAGCAGGGTTACTCCCGCGAGATATTTGGCTAAAATTATTTTAACATCTGAAATAGGACGCGTAAATAATAATTCAATTGTTCCGGTTCTTCTTTCTTCAGCAATGGAACGCATCGTGATCGCTGGGATCAGAATAAGAAAAATGATCGGTGCAAGATTAAAGAATGGGATCAGATCCGCTTCAGTTCCTTCAAGAAGATTTGTGTTTTCTGTAATGATCCAATGAAATAATCCTGATGAGATCAAGAAAATGAGTATGAAAATGTACCCAATGATCGAACTCAGAAAACTTCGTATTTCCTTAAAATAAAGTGCACGCATACGTTCTGCTCAAATTGTGATCAAAAATACGATTTACTTTTTATACCTGCTTTGTCCTAAATGCCCTGATACGGTTAATTTATTCAGGTGTAATTGTTAATGATTATAAGGTTTACTTCGAAATTGCAAATCCGTCGAAGTATGCATTAACTGTCCAAGCTTCCGGTTTTCCTCCGAACCAAACTTTAATGGATGGCCAGATCGTTCCAAATGCTTCTGATGTTCTGTAATTTTCAAGTGCATCTGAAGATTCCCAGTGGCTATATGTGAATATTGTCTCAGGATGGTCAATGTCTTGATACAGCTTCATGCCATAACATCCCGGGAACGAGTTTACTACGCCGGAAATTGTATCGAAGTAGGATAGAAAGTCTTGAAGATTTTCGGGTTTAAACTGAAGTTTCACAATTCTAGTGATCATTAGAACAATTCATTTAACGTATTGTGCGATCCTGGAGCAGTGAATTCTATTCGTATGAGATCCCCTTTGTTTAGCCCGAACAATTTATTGGCGCCTCCGGTTCCGTTGCTAGCTGCTCTGTTGATGGCAATTTCCAGATAACCGTTTTCGTTGAAAATAGCGACACGTTCCCCAGGAGGAACCGCATTATAGGTAGGACTTATTTCGTCTATATAGTAACTTTTACTGCGGAAGAAAATAGTGTACTGGGCATCTTTTCCTTCTTTTTCAAAAAGCTCTCGTTTGATATTCGTAATGGCATTGCCATAACTGTCAATGTGCAATACATGACCTTTTATCAGCTTGTTTTCCAGTATTGGAAGAGGGCTAAGTGCTGTTTTAAATGACGTTTCAGGGCTGGCTAACTCGCTAATAGCTTTTCCACTCATTAGTTCTATTGCGGCTTTACACAGAATGTTCTTCGTAGGAAACTGAAAAGCTTTAGGATTGCTGAGAATATGATCCAGTCTATAAAACTCAAAATCGCGCCTTTCACCGATGAAAGTTCCAAAGAACCCATTATCATTACTCAAAAAGTAATGACCATCAATGATCAGTAATGATGGAAAACTTCCGTTGTTTGGCCCGAAATTGATGACAGGTTCTGAATCTACACCAACGATATGAATGGTTCCTTCAGGAAACTCCTTGTAGCAAGATTGTAACAGATAAGCAGCTTCCGTTACATCAAAAGCAGTCAATTCATGAGACACATCAACGATGGTGATGTCTTCAACGTTTGAATACAAATAGCCCTTGATCGCGGCTACATAATAATCCGACGTCCCAAAATCGCTTGTTAATGTTAACAGTTTTCTTGCCATGGATTCGCTTTCGCTGAAACGAATTATTTCTAAATTTGATCAAATTTAAGTTTAATTGGCTAATTATATAATCGACTAATAATTTTATCCTTTGCTGGAACGTAAGATCGAAATCACAGGACTAAACCCTGCAGAGTTATTTGGGGTTAACAATTCCAAATTAAAACACATCAAAAGTTTCTTTCCCAAGCTTAAGATCATGGCGCGCGGTAACGTGCTGACGATTGCAGGAGAAGAAGAGGTGATGGATGAATTCGAGCGTAAGTTTGATCTTCTGGTAAGACATTACCATAAATTCAATAATCTTACGGAGAACAATATCGACAATCTGATGATGGAAGATGGATCAAAGATGCTGAATACGGATGATGGGTCAGCGACTTTGGTGCATGGAAATCAGGGAACGAAGATCAAGGCAAAAACCATCAATCAAAAGAAATTGGTGGAATTAGTCGACCGCAACGACATGGTATTCGCTGTTGGTCCTGCAGGAACTGGTAAAACCTATACTGCGGTTGCACTCGCTGTGAGAGCGCTAAAAAATAAAGAAGTAAAACGGATCATTTTAACACGTCCTGCGGTTGAGGCAGGAGAAAATTTGGGTTTCCTTCCGGGAGATCTTAAGGAAAAACTTGATCCCTATCTCATGCCATTATACGATGCTTTACGAGATATGATCCCGCCGGAGAAATTGGCGGATATGATCGAGTTTGGCATTATAGAGATTGCTCCATTGGCATTTATGCGTGGACGTACACTGGATAAAGCGTTTGTAATTCTGGACGAGGCTCAGAATACGACAAAAATGCAAATGAAGATGTTCCTTACCCGTATGGGAATGACTGCGAAATTTGTGATCACGGGTGATATGTCCCAGATCGACCTGCCACACAAACAACCTTCCGGCTTGGC
>SBGS01000208.1 GCA_006226555.1 Bacteroidota bacterium | reverse complement strand
ATGGAAGGTTTAACTTTCGTTCTTGATTGAATGTATCGGAATGTTTCCTCAATTTTTTCCAACATAGTCTTTTATTAATGCATTAAATTCTTTTTCCCGGTCTATCTTCAACATGATAGGTTGAACAAACCAGTGTTCCCTGACATCGGAAAATTCACTCAGGCCTTGCAGTCTCATCAGGTCTTTCTCAGTGGTGATTATCCCTTTGTCACGGGCATCAAAAGTACCAAATTTTTCATGAATTTTCGATAAATCAGAAGGGGTATAATTGTGATGATCCGGGAATTGCATCAATTCTACTTTCGCACTTTTTTGTAACTCTTTTAAAAGTGGTGTGGGATCCGCAATACCGGTCACAAGTAGTAAGTGTTTGGGGAGCTCTTTATTGGGTGAACCCAAACTTACAGCGCGATCATATACGATGCGAGAGAAGAATACTCTACCGGGCTTTAATTTTGATCTTCTTATAAATTCGTCTTTGAGCTCAGGATCGATCTTTTCTGGCGATTTAGTAAAAACAACGGCGTCTGCTCTTTTTATCCCAAAAGGGAATTCTCTCAGATTTCCAGCCGGAAGCATATGATCTTTAAAGAAAGGTTCACTATACTTTGAAAGCACGATTTGCAGACCTGCTGAAACTTTTCTGTGTTGAAAGGCATCGTCCAGTAAAATTACAGCATCGCTGTTTTTCCTTATGTGATCGACACCCGTTTTACGATCTTCAGCCACAAAAACATCAACACTTTCACCATATTTCTGCTTATACATCAATGGTTCATCTCCAGAATCTTTCGCATGATCGTCCGATTTTACTTCTCTAAACCCTTTGCTAATTCTGCCGTAACCTCTGCTCAAGGTAGCGACAGGCATGTCATTCCTTAACAATAGATCTATGAGATAGTCCACCATTGGAGACTTTCCGGTACCACCAACTGACAAGTTGCCAATTACGATAGACTTACCGGGAATCGGATAGGACGTAAAGATCTTGCTTTGGTATAGCCAATTGCGAATTGCGGTTACAAGACCGTAGATGAGTGCAAAAGGGTATAGAAAAAGTCGAAGAATTTTCATCAGGCCGCTATTCTGCAGCTAAAGTTAAGCATTATGATAGTCCGACATCTCTTGCTCATCAGCATAATAGAAAATTCTGACTTGAGCTGTGTCATTCAGGAAATCAATCCTACCAATATCAAAACGGTTGATACTTAGTCCTGTTCTTGATTCAAGATCAGCCTTCATTTCCTCGTATTTGTCAGGAGTGATCAGGTCAATTCTTTCGTAAGTGATCGTTTTGCGAGTTTCGTGTTTAAGTAACCAAATGTATTCTAAACCATACACCAGAGCGATGGTCGTTATGTTGATCAATCCCATTTCTGCAACACTGATCTGTCTGGAAGCTAAGGAGTTTACCACGCTTAATCCAATGACAATGAATAGATAGGTCATTTCCTTGATCTCGATTGCGTCTGTACGGTATCTGATGATCCCGAATATTGCAAAAAGACCAAGCCCCATACCCGTATCGATGTCAAGTTTTTTCAATCCAAAGCACAAAAAGAATGTGATGATACCGATCAGGTAGTAGGTGAACAAATAATCTTTTCGCTTTGTGATCGGGTAATACATGAAGCGGATCAGGATCGTTAATGCTACAAGATTTACCGCCAGACGGAAAAGCAAGGTGTAAACGTCTTCATCAAACCATTTGAGGTCTAGAAACTGAGTGTTTGAAGCAAGATTTAAAGCGTTGAAATTAAGCAGCATTCGGTTTTATATTAAGTTTCGCAATTCTAAGAAGTTTTTTCTTGAACGAGTTATATTTTACGTTTTCTTTTCCAAGTAATTCGATCACTCCGATACAATATTTACTTATTCTGAACGGGCGGATCATGTGTTTTTTCATTAAACTGTAAAACGGTGAGTTTCGTGTTACCTTTTCCTGTTTCAATTCTGCGATAACAACGTGACCAAGGTCTTTTTCGATCTCATTCTGTTGGAACGAAAGATTGAGATCTATTGTAAGTCTTTCATTACAATTAATTCCAACCAGCGTAATTCGATCAAATCTGTTCGATAATACAGCTTTTAGCGATTCTGCGGAGAGTCCAACCGATTCAATAAACTGAATATCTTCCGGCTTCAGCTGCTTTTGAATATCATCAACTACAATGCGTCGCTTATCCGTTCTGCCTTTTGATTTATGTTTTACTTCGAGGAAAGCAAGGTTTGAATTAAGGTACTTTCTGTATCGTACTTTAAATCTGTCTTTTTTTCCTCTATGATGATCCAAATACAAGGAAAGACCGCTTTCATCAAAATAAATACTGTTATATGAAAAAACGCGCTCTCCATTTATTTCCAAAATCTTATAGTATTCCGATAATTCGGTAAGGATGGAAATAAACTGATCATAAGACATTACGAACTTCGTATCCTGTCGGTTCATTAACCTGACAGCATCCATTTCTTCCAGACTGATGGGTTTGAAAGTATTGAGAATGTCTAAAAAAATCTGATCGGGCATTAATCCAAAGTTAACAGAAGTTTCAATTTCTGTTAATATAGTGATTTTTTAAACCGAAAACCTGCGCTTGTGGTTAATTGATTAATCCTAATGCCAGTTTCATTCGAATAATACGTTTCACGCTTTCATTCACCTGTGCGGCAAATTCGGGGTCACTTTCATATTTAGTAAGGATTTCACTATGTGCTTTGAAAGCGTTTACTGGCATCAGCAAGATGTCACATCCGGCTGCAATTGCTAAGGAGTAGCAATTCTTCACCTTTACAACTCCACCCATATTCATGGCATCGGTAACGATCAATCCTTCAAAATTAAGGCTGTCGCGCAAAAGGTCTGTTACGATCTTACGAGATGTCGTAGCCGGGTATCCATCAGTTGAATATTCAGGATTGTTTTTGACAGCGATGTGTGCTATCATTATCGAAAGAACGCTGTCTTGTATCAGAGGCGGATAATTATGCAGCTCCTTTAATTCACCATCGATGACCTGAAGGGCTTTGTGAGTATCCCCTGAAACTAAACCATGTCCCGGGAAATGCTTTGCCGTTGCAATAATGTTATGTTCCTGTGTGATGCGAATAAACTCTTTTGAAAATGGGATAATATTCTCCGGATTCTGTCCAAAACCTCTGTATCCAACAGTTCCGTTCGTTGAAACGTCAACAACAGGGGCGAAGTTATAGTTAACACCAACCGTATTGAGATCGTTTGAAATTGTTTCAGCAACTGCCTGTAGCTCTTCAAGCGTTTGGATCTCGATAGCTTTTTTAACCGGAGTAGACCCCTTCATCTTTCTATTAACCAAAGACGGTTCTGCATCCGCAGAGTATAGAAAAGGTAGAGCTCCAACTTCTGAATTCGTTGAATTGAACTTCGAAGTCCAGGCAGAGAATTCATCCGTTGTTCCGTTGAGAAGTAACACGCCTCCAATCTTTTTCTCCTTGGCTAGCATGATGATCGTATCTTCAGTTGTACCATATCTTCCAACAGCCGGCATGATTAGTTGTCCCACGCGATCTGAAGCCGACAGTGTATGGAAGACACTGTCCACTTTTTGATCGATCA
>SBGS01000220.1 GCA_006226555.1 Bacteroidota bacterium | reverse complement strand
TTTGCAAAAAAAAAGCCCTCCTGAGAGGGCCTTGTTTAATTATTCGTCGTCACCGGATTGCTGGATGATCATCTTTGCTCCTCCACTCTCTGATTCTAACGCAGTGATCATGTTTTGGTATTTTTCACCTAAGGCTTTCAGCTTGGCGATCTCTTTTCGTGTTTGATCTGCCAGAGCCGCGTCGTTATTTGCCTCATAAGCTTCGAGCTCTTCGTTCAATTTGTTTTGACGGGCAGATAACTGATTTACAAGGTACTTCACGTTCTGAGGTAAGAACAGCTTCATATAGAAACCTCCAGTCTTCGCCTGATCTTGATAAATAGCATATGCCTTGTCGATCAATTCAGGTGATTGCTTGGATAAATAAACTGTGAACGAGTTCAATAGACCTAAACGATCAAACCCTTGAACAACGTTTCCTTGCAATGCGCCAACGATAAAATCATATTTATCTGCACCACCATAACTAGCGTACAACTGAGCCACTCCTGACACCATACTTGATGAGCGCTCAGTCTCCAGTGGTTTAGCCAAAGTCATTGCCTTTTCAGCGTCAAGTTTACCCAGACTGGAAAGAGCAGATGTAACAACAGAATAAGAGCGATCATTAGAAACACGATCCTCATAGATCACAATTAGTTCTTCATCATTCAAGTACTTCGCCAATGCACTTACGGCAGTAGATCGAACAATCGATTTTTCATCTTCCAGAGCCATCTTCTTGAGCTGAGCGATCCCGGCTTCCTTCTTGGCATCCTTTAGTCGCGTTATCTTGGAAATAGCAAGCAAGCGAATATGCCAGAACGGATCTTTCAATGCATCTAAAATAAGTTGCTGACCCAAATCTGACTTATCCTTGCTTCCAAGCATAAGCCCATCCTTACGTGCAGCATATCGCTTTCCGTTGTAAAACTGATGTATGTACCAATCTGTTGGTTTGTCTTCAGACTTTTTAGCCAATAACATCTGCTGGTCATCAAAAATGATATTCTTCAACATCCCTGTATATGGCAGACGGATCTCTTCTTTCAATTCATCTACAATGACTTTGTGCGTCGTCTTACCGCTTCCATCAAAAATTGCAATGTGCATCGGCAACTTATAGATCGGTGTTGTCGCAAGATCTTGTTTCTGCTCGATAGTCACAACTACTTCGTGATTCACAGAATCCACTTCCTGTGAAAACTTCAGCACAGGATGGTTTGAAGCCAGGAACCACTGATCAAAGAACCAATTCAGATCCTCTCCAGAAACTTCTTCAAAAGCAAGTCTCAGCTGGTGAAACTCCGCGGGTTTGAACTTGTTTTTAGATAAGTAATTCTTAATACCCGCAAAGAATGCCTCGTCCCCTAGATAATTTCTAAGCATGTGCAGAATACGTCCTCCCTTATTATAAGAGTGTCCGTCGAACATTTGTTCTTTGTCGTCATAATCGAACCAGATCAGATTATGATGTCCCTGCATTCCAGCAGACTGATAATACCCGTCCGCTTCTCCTTCTGCCTGATAATCTGCTTCATCCAGACCAAATCTGTGCTCATCCCATAAATACTGTGAGTAATTGGCAAAAGATTCGTTCAATGGAAGATTTGACCATGACTCACACGTCACCAAATCCCCAAACCAATGGTGAAACAACTCGTGCGCGATCGTAGATTGATCATTTCCGTCAAGCAATTCACGTTCATTTTTATAAACAAAGTCTCCAAAGATCACAGCTCCAGTGTTCTCCATCGCACCTGAAACGTAATCTCTAACCACGATCTGATGGTATTTATCCCATGGATATTCCACACCTAATAATTGAGAAAAATGACGGATCATTTCCGGTGTTTCACCAAAGATCGCTTTTGCAGAAGATTCCCATTCCGGTTCAACGTAATAGTTCACTTCCATCTTCGTTCCATCAGGACGCGTGTAAGAGTCCTTCACTACTTTAAATTCTCCCACACCCATCATAAATAAGTAAGGTGCATGCGGTAGATCTTGTTTCCAGTGGTCCATGCGTCTACCATCAGCAAGCTTCTTACTTTCAATCAGTTTACCATTAGAAAGCGTAACATACTTATCTTCTACTATGATCTTGATCTCTTGTGTCGTTTTCACATTCGGCGCATCGATCGTTGGAAACCATACTGAGCTAGCTTCCGTTTCACCCTGCGTCCATATCTGCGGCATTTTATTTGGATCTTCTCCCTTCGGATTGATGAAATAAAGTCCTTTTGCATCGGTAATGGCTGCACTACCCTTTGCCTTATACTCTTCTGGTTTAGCAACGTAATCGATCATTACGGTAAATGTATCTGTACGCGTATAAGTTCGACCAAGATTAATTCGCAAGAAGTCGTCCTTGTAGGTATACTTGAGCGCCATACTACCTATCGAAACAGAATTGATCTCCATTCCCTTAGCATCCAGTATCAAGCTATCGGTTGCATAGAAATGTGGTTTTGCCGTCAAAAACTCGATTCCCTTCATTTGGGTTTTCTCCCAGTCAAATTCCACTTGGAGGCTGGTATGAATAAGATCGGTCAGTATGGTTTCCGAGGCATGATACACAGCTCTTGTCTGTGGAATATCTTGCTCTTGCTCCAATAATACGGCTGAGCTTTCTACGGAATCATGTGAAACGATCACTTCATCCTTTTCCTTAGATACAGTGCAGGAAGCCATTAATCCCGCACCCAATACGATTGAAAATACTAACTTGTTCATGATATAAATCTCCAAATAATCGACGTATAATTCGATGAATTTTACAGGTTCGGACGGTGAATCTATTATTTTTGTGTCAAATACGTGATGAATGGTTAAGCAGTTTTGGAATATCGATGGTAAAGAGGTCCTTGGAACAGATGGTTCTGTTCTTCACTGGGAGGATCACCGTTATTTTACGATCACTTATGGAGGGCACACTTTCCATGGTGAGATCATGGAAAATAAGATCGAATCCAATTATCTCAAGATCAAGATCAACCACCGCATTTTCGAAGTAAATAAAAAAGGTGAGCTGGATGACCTCATCGCTTCGCTTGGAATGGATAAACCAAAGGTGAAGAAGTTGAAAGAAATGCAGGCGCCGATGCCTGGTAGGATCGTAAACGTTGCAGTTGCAGTCGGTGACGAGATCAATCCGGGAGATGAGGTCCTTTCTCTGGAGGCGATGAAAATGGAAAATGTATTAAAGGCAGAAGGAGTTGGAAAGGTAAAGTCTATTCTGGTTGGAATGGACGATGTGGTTGACAAGGGCAGCGTACTGATCGAATTTGAATAACAGGCACTAAGACGACCATGGTCTTTAGTAGTATCACGTTCCTGTTCTATTTCTTTCCTATATTTTTCGGAATCTATTACATCTTACCCCGGATCCATAGAAACTGGTGGATATTAATTGCCAGTTGTGTCTTTTATGCCTGGGGTGCGCCGAAATTTATATTGATTCTTATAACATCTTCTCTGATCGATTTTTATCTCGTTAGATCGATCCATTCTATTGCCAAAAAATCAACCCGACGTGCGTTACTCACAATCAGCTTAGTAAAGAATGTAGGTTTATTGCTCTACTACAAATACGCAAATTTCTTCATCGAAAATGTCAATAGCGCATTAA
>SBGS01000057.1 GCA_006226555.1 Bacteroidota bacterium | reverse complement strand
CCATATCCACATCCTACCTCTAAAACCCGCGTTTCAGAAGTGATCTTTTTATGTTTTTCTATGAATGGAAGTATGTATTTCTGCAGTGTTGTATACTGCTCTTTAAAATACAATTCCCTATTGCGATGTCTTTCTTCCATATTGCGTGCGTAAAGATATAGAAACTACTGAACTTTGTGTCAAATGAATGCATTCCGGTAACATCCTATTGAGTTTGGCACTATCATTGAATAAGTGGTTCGCAAATAATTCACTAGATTTAAAAAAACTACATTATGAAGAGAAATCTACTATTGTTCATTTTTATCCTTGGTGGCCTAAATTCACAGGCACAAAACATCAACGACAACAAGTTTAACTTTCAATATACTCAGCTGCCGTTGATCAAGATCGATGACCGTTTTACGAACTATGAAGTTCGCATAGAGCATGGTTACGAGATCGCAAACGAAGACAGTACAAATCAATTCAATGCGCGAAAACAAGCTCAGCAAAGTTCTTACGAAATGATGCTCACACGTTACCAATTTGTGCGCGATTCTTTGGACAGAGATTACCTGCGTCAGCTATCGACATGGGAGATCAGCACAAACAACGGTGTGATGGGACCAAATAATACGCCGCTTGCAAAACCAAATCCACCGATCTATCCTGAACCACCTTATTTAATGCCAATTCAAGAACCCTTTCTACATAGCCAATTGGACGAGAATGCTGCAAAGCAACAATTCAACGTAGAAGGATTTAAACAAGGAATGGGAGGTTTTATCATTACGGTAACGGTTCATCCTATTCAATTCATGCCGGTGCAAAGTGAAAAAAAGGGATCTGGGGCATCAACAAAATACACATACAGACTTCCTTACATCCTTCCCCTTTCGGTTAAGATAGAAAGTCCAACACAGGGAACATTACTGGAAGAAAACTTGTTTCAGCAAATGAGTTATTTCAACTTACCGGATCAGAAAAGCATGTATGATCATGAGCTATACATGATGGATAGTAAAGCAACTGTTTATCGCCAAGTGGAAACCAGCGCAAGAGCACAGGTTGTGTCTCAATTAAACAACTATCTAAACGATCAGATCGGTTACCCTGTTAAAACACGTTACATAGAATTGTATTCGGTTAAAAAATATAAGGATTACGAGTATTCCGATGTAACAAACGCTTATACAGAGGCAATGCAGGCGTTGAGCTTGATCAAGAACAGTAAGGACTGGTCGGCTGCACGCACAAAGATCGACAAAGCATTAGCTTCTATTGAAAAGATCTTGCAAGAAAGTGACATCAACGACGGTAAAGCACGAATCAATGATAAAGTTACCGCCGTGCTTCAATGTAACAAGGTAGAGCTTTTGATTTGGAAGGCCGCATTTGACGCTGCAGATATGGAAATGAACCTCATCCTGAACAGTGGTGAAGGAAAAGCGAAAAGACACATCCAGGGTCAGCAAGGATTTTATGCTGATCTTAAGAAGCGTTACAAAGCAAATTATTAGAACCAGAAACAGCGAAAAAAAGCCCTGACTATTCTCTCGGATGTCAGGGCTTTCGTTTTATAGTTATAATCCTATTCTTACACGGACAAGGAAGTTTCTTCCTGCCTGCGGATAGTAGAAATTCTCTACCGTTCTCTCTCCTCCGTAGATATAACCCCAGGTATATCCGTTGTTTTCATAAAGCTCATTGAACAGATTATTCACGGCTAATCCTATTGTAAGATCACGCATGAACTTTTGAGGAATGGTATAATTGATCTTCAGATCAGAAACAAAATAAGCATCAAGCACCCGATCCGGGCTAGATGTATTGTCCAGAAATTGCTGTCCCACATATTTTCCGGTGAGTATCAAGGACAATCCTCGAACCGGGGCATAGCGCATTCCCAACGTCAGTATTGAGCTTGGTGAAAAGGCAAGATCGGTGTTCGAATGAACGATCGTGTCCTGAATATAGGTGTCGTAATTGTCAATGTATTCTACGAATCGAACGATCTTATTTGAGCTAAGGTTCAGATTTCCAAACAATGATAAGCTATCCAAAACCTGCGCTGCACCCTCCAGCTCAAAACCTAACCTGTAACTCTCATCTGCATTGGTTCTTGTATATCCCCCAACATCATTGATTTGCCCGGTTAGAATCAATTGGTTTTTATACAGCATGGCATAGATGTTTGCGTTCGCGAACCACTTTCTTCCTTTGTGTTTAAACCCGGATTCAACATCCAACAGTTGCTCACGCTGAGGTCGATTTGCCGGTGTGTTCTCTCTGAAGTCATCTCTCACGGGCTCTCTGTTGGCGACTGCTGCAGAGAGGTAGAGACTATTTCTACTATTCAACTCATACAAAACTCCTGCTTTTGGGTTAAGAAAGCTGTAATTCACCGTTTGATATGCGTCTGTTAGCACACCACTCACCTCATCAACGCCTAGAAAACTATAATTTATATTTCTGAACTGCAGATCTAGATATATAGATGTTTTACCTTTTCTGTAATTCAATTTAAGATAGGAATTGACCTCTGTTTTCTCCGAGGAATTCTCATAATAACGATCTCTGATCTGACTGTTTGATGCGAATTCGGTCCAGATCACTTCTCCAAAATGATCTCCCAGATACTGATTTGCTCCTCCACCAAAGATCACATCAAGGTGATCACGCGTATGCTTAAACGCAAATATCCCACCGTAAAAATGATTATCCAGCCATCTCCTACGAATAAGGTCTGTTGATGTGATCGTGTCAGATCCAATAATCAAAGGATCAAATCCATAGGTTGCAAAATCATCATCTTTTCTGAATTGCTCATAATAACCCCTTCCTCTCGTGTAGTGACCTGCAATATTTAAATGTGTTCGGCGATTGAAGTCATGCGAAAAATGCAGCTGATAGTGATCTTGCGCATAGTTATCGACTTCATTTTCATATGTGTAATAATTGTAGGTTCTACCAGAGTTCAATAAGTTTTCGCGGTCATCTCCAAAGATCCAATTTCGATCGGCATAAGCTTCAATTTCTGCCTTGTCTCCTTTAATGACTGATTCCGGTGTTCCCCACCATGCCTGATATGTAACTTCCTTCCCTCCGAAAACAAATGCTTTTAGATTTGACTTTTTACCATACCAAGCACCCGATAAATAATATGACTTTAAATCAGATGTAGCGCGATCAATATACCCTTCGGAAGAAATTCTAGATAACCTTGCTTCCATAGAAAACTTACCATCTATGAGTCCTGTACCAGCCTTAACGGTGTTCCTCCAGGTATTGAAGCTCCCGTAAGAATTATCGATCTCTCCGTAGGCCTTCTTGTTCAGGGCTTCCGTTGTGATATTGATACTAGCACCAAATGCAGCAGCTCCATTGTTAGAGGTTCCTACACCTCGCTGAACCTGAATGTTTCCAGCAGAGGAGGCGAAGTCCGGCATATTTACCCACCAGACACCATGTGATTCCGAATCGTTTATCGGAATACCGTTTATTGTGACATTCGTCCGCGTTGGGTCTACACCTCGGATCCGTATCCCTGTATAACCTACCCCAGCCCCGGCATCCGACGTGACTACTGTCGATGGCGTTAGCTTTAGCAAGTACGGAAGGTCTTGTCCAAAATTAGCCTCC
>SBGS01000294.1 GCA_006226555.1 Bacteroidota bacterium | reverse complement strand
AGTGGTTTTAAATTATGCTTAAAGGATAGTCGGTTAACCTCCGGTGTAAACTGATAATGTAAGGAGAAGGGACCCGAATTAAAGCCATGGTCGGCGTACAATACAACGTTATCCCTATACAACTGTGGCTTTTTCTTAATACTGTCACTTTGGGCGTATATAACGCCAAAAATGAATAAATTTAAAAACAGTAAAAGCCATTTCATTGCGCAAATATATATCAGATGGTCGTCTTAAACGTAATATTAAAAGCCTAATCAGCTTTTACAGTATCGTTTCATGTCTTCTAGTCTTCGATTTGCTAAGCAGCTGTAAACAACAGAAAGAAAATGTTGAAGTGACTTCATTACTCACAAAAGAAGAATTGGGAAGACAACTATTTTTTGACCCAAGACTTTCCTCTGATAATACTATCTCATGTGCAAGTTGTCATATACCTGAAAAGGCTTTTACGGATGGGGAAGAGGTGGCGATTGGAGTTGGAGGTAGAAAGGGCTTTAGAAACGTTCCGACTTTGATAAATGTTGGAAATATGCACGTATTTATGTTTGATGGTGTAGTTCCTACACTGGAAATGCAGGCAATTGTACCAATACAGGATACCAATGAAATGAACATCCGTATGCATGATCTGATTCTTAAACTGCGGAAGATTGAAAGTTATAATAGAGCTGCAAAAGAACTATTCAATAGAGAATTCGATGCATTTGTACTGACAAGAAGTCTCGCTGCTTTCCAAAGAACTATAAAATCGACTGGGAGCGCGTTTGATGATTATTTGAAAGGAGATGAAAACGCAATAACTCCTTCTGCTAAGAGGGGATGGAAAGTTTTCAGCGAGGAATTGTATTGCACGAAATGTCACCCGGCTCCCGATTTCAGCATTCATAAAACGAAAAATAACGGATATATGGGTGATACATTATATGATCTGGGAAGATACAGGGCAACAGGTATAGATTCTGATAAAAATTGTTTCAAGGTCCCAACGTTAAGAAATATTGAATTAACTGGTCCATACATGCATGATGGTCATTATGAAACACTGGATGAAATTTTGAATTATTATTCTTCGGGTAAGCGTCATGCTAATGTCGATCCTGTTATCAAAAATTTTAACCTGGACGGTAATAGGAGAGAGGATCTGAAATCATTTTTTAAGTGTCTTACGGATTCAATTTATGGCGATTAGTAGCACCTGATGTGCTATTAAAATTATGTACACATAATAAATGGTCCTGTTTTTGCGTTTAGAGTGTAACCAATTGCAAGAAGTCTGTTATATTGCTGAAGCTGCAAACCAACAGACCAAGGCTAAACTATAAAACCAGAACCATGACAATTAACCCGATGTATCACCAGACGCATGATCGCCTTCAGGAGGAGCTGGCTATCATAAGTCAAGCAAAGCAGGATCCGGCGCGATTCGGTCCATTATACCGGCGCTACCATGAACAAATTTTCAGGTATATCTACCAGAGAATGGAAGATCAGGAATTAGCATTTGACGTAACGTCTCAAGTGTTCGTCAAAGCCTTGATGAATCTTCATAAGTACGAATACAGGGGTGTTCCGTTTTCTTCGTGGCTTTACCGTATTGCTAAAAGCGAATTGTATCAGGCATTCAGAGATAAGAAAGCAACAAGAACAGTAAATGTGGAAAGTATGCATCTCTTTGAAATGATCGAGGAGTTCGAAGAGGAGGATAATTCTGCTAACAAACGCAAATTGCTAAATTGTTTGACCCTTTTGAAAGATGATGACCTACAAATCCTGGAAATGCGCTATTTTGAGCGAAGATCATATAAAGAGATAGGTGAAATACTGGATATTTCAGAAAACAATGCGAAGGTTAAATCCTTTAGAGCATTAAACAGATTGAAAAGACTATTTATGAAACAACTCTAATGAATAAGATCAAAACAACCCTGGATAGAGAACGCATTAGTTCCGAATCCATTACTGAAAAACAAGACTTCGAAGGTGTTTTATCCACTTATCGCAGTCAGAAAGGTTGGTCCAATGGTCAGAAATGGTTATTAGGATCAATTATAGGAACCGCTGTAGTTTCGGGCATTGTGATCACTTCCTTAATTGATCAGGATGAGCAGTTCAAATCGACAGATAAAAGTGTTCAAAAAAAAATATTGTCGGTAGATAAAGGATTGTCGCGAAATGTGGCTTTAGCTTTTAATGATACTCAACCTGCTTTGAACAATTCGCCAAAGAAGGATGAGTATAAAAGTGCTAATTCCACTAACGCTGTATCAAAAACAAAGGCAATACCTTCTGAAGCTAAGGCAGAGAACAAACAAGCATCAGAAACTGTTGAGTCACAAGGTGATCCTGTCAATGAAACGTCTCATGTTACTGAAAGCAAGGTTGACAAAAAGAGCACAAACAATATGCCGCACATCGGTAAATATTATGATGGTGAAGTTCCGGTGGATGTGTTATGTTCGAACGAGAAGATATCCTCTGGAACAAACCTTGCCGTAGTTTCTTACGTTATTTCATATTACAACGGAAGGGAAGAAGTTCAGGAAAAAGTTAGGGGTGCATTGGTGCCTTCAAACATTTGTGAGTCATTGGGGAAATATAACTTGGGGGAGCCTGTCAGGATCACCTCAATAGTAGCTGAGGACCGTTTTAGCGGCGCTCAGTATATTCTTCCTTCGATGAGTATTACACCTGTTTTGGGTGAATAGGAAACTGGAATTAACATTTTGGTTTTAATTAAATTTACCTTTCGACTTGCCTGATGAGAAGTTTATTCCTAAATTCGTTCCGTAATTTGGGTTTATTCCTTGATTAACAGACAAAAGAAATGAAGTTTTTAACTAGTCTAACACTACTGCTGAGCACCACTGTAATATTTGCACAGCATACTAATTTCAATACGCAGCGAAATTGGTCATTGAACAAGAAAGAGATCTTGTTCGGTATTGGTGCAACTCAATTCCTTGGTGATCTTGGAGGACGAGATATGATCGGTAAAGATTATAGTCTTGTCGATCTAGATCTTCCATCAACGCATATCGGAGGAATGATCGGTTACCGTTTTCGTTTCCATCCATACTGGGCAACTAGTTCAACGATAAATGTTGGGATGTTGCGTGGAAATGATGCCTTGACAAATGAGATCATTCGTAATTCACGTAATTTACATTTCAGATCGATCGTTGTAGAGTTTCAACAACGTATTGAGTGTATCATTCTTGCGAATGAAAAATTTGGTGCGCGATACAATATTTCCGGTCACAGTAAACGTATGCGTAATAAGAATGATCAAGTTTATTTGTTTACTGGAATTGGTGTGAGTTACTTCAACCCTAAAGCTATGTACAATGGTGACTGGGTGGCACTTCGTCCCCTAAATACTGAAGGACAAGGTTCAGGAGAAACTTTTACAATTTATACAGCTGATGGAAACAAAGAGTACACTGCTCCTAGCCGATATGCTCCTGTAACCGCAACTATTCCTTTCGGTATCGGTATGAGAACCGGGATTGGACGTATGTGGAGAATTGGTATTGAAGCTACATATGTAAAAACATTTTCTGATTATATCGACGATGTGAGTGGTTACTACGCAGATCCTGCAGTTATTGCAGCGAACAGTAG
>SBGS01000080.1 GCA_006226555.1 Bacteroidota bacterium | reverse complement strand
GTAATCGTTTGCATTCCCACTTCAGTCATTACCATGCGCTCAGTTATGCGCTCAGTTTTGTGAAGAGGAATGTTACCGAAATGCATAACAGCCCAGAAATTAGCCATGTGCATTACAATGAAGATCAGAATTGCACTTCCTAAAACAGCCATATATCTGGCAGGTAAAGAAGTATTCACTCCTTGTTTTGAATAAGCATAACCCTGAGGGCGTGCTTTTTTGTTTTGGATAGCCAACATCAATCCGTCCACAGCGTGGAACAAAATAGAAAGATAGGTGACATAACTCAACACCTTGATGAATGGGTTGTGTGTCATAAAGTATGCATACTCATTGAATGCACGCTTTCCTTCTTCTCCGGTAATAAATACCAATTGCAGGTTTCCTAATAAGTGTCCAACAAGGAATAGACACAAGAATAGCCCGGTGAGCGCCATCCACCATTTTTTGGCTATGGATGATTTTAAAATTGCAGAGTTACTCATGTTACATTTTTAACGTACGATTACGCACAAATTTAATGCTTAGGGGCGCTCGTTGTGAGCTGTTGTGTTATTTAGACTAATTCTAATTAACACACTAAATCGCGTAACCACTGAGGAGTTTAGCGTTGCATAGGAAACCAGTTAAATGTAATGCTTATGTTGTGGAGAGTTGCCGTGTTTCTTATGATCGCTACACCGCTTTTTGGCCAAGAGGAGAATGAAATACTTAAAGTGAAGGCTTTGAGGGATAGATTTGACCAAATGCTCGAGGTCAAGGTTTACCCTAACCCAGCTGTTGGAGGCTTCGTTTACATAGACTCTCCATCACCAGTGTCATATGAGCTTTTTGATCTATCCGGTGCCAGTTTAAGAAGGGATGATGGTGTTTCTGTAATTGATATAGGCGATCTCCCGAAAGGCAGTTATATTATTTCTATTTGGATGGAAGGAATGGAGAAAAGGGAAAAACTGGTAATTCTTTGATCATACTGAATGATCGAGAAAAGCGCCATTATCACTGGAATGAAGAATAACTTTATCTCCAAGAACCAAGGCACGATTATCATCAATATGACCTGATGGAAAATCAAAGACGAGAGGGATATTATATCTCTTCAGATGATGATGTATGATTTCCTCAACGGATGAGCCAAAGGGCACCGCAGTATCTTTCATATCTGTCATTCCGCCGATGATCATTCCGTTTATTTTGGATAAAATACCAGATTTATCGAAGGCATGAAAAATTCTGTCAATATGATAGATTTGCTCTGCCAGATCCTCAAGAAATAAAATTGAACCATCATATTCAGGATGATCATTGGTTCCCAACATACTGTATACGATAGACGCATTTCCTCCCACGAGCGTTCCTACCGCTTCTCCTAAATGGTTATGGTGATTGTAAGCAACACTAATCTTTGGCTGAATACCGTTTTCCAAAGCTGACAATAGAGTTTCGATAGAGGCATTGCTGTTTTCCTGAAAATTGAGGGGCATACTTCCGTGAATACTTCCATACCCCATACACGCCAAACGTTGATGGAAAACGGTGATATCTGAAAAACCAATGACCCATTTCGGGTGAAGTTGAAACACTGACCAATCTAATTTATCGACTAGTTGAATCGAACCATAACCACCACGTGCGCACAAAATTGCTTTTGTCTCTTGATCGTCGAGCGCCTCTTGAAAGTCCGATAACCGATCCTTCAGTGTTCCTGAGAAATAGTTGTAACTCCCCAAGCAATGCTCACTAACCTTAACGCGATAGCCGCTTTCCGTCAGTAGAGCTGCTGCATGATCTACATAAGTTGCCTCAATGGATTTTGCCGGAGCTACGATCCGAATTAGATCGCCTTTCTTCAAAGCAGGGGGCAATTGTTTCATGCCCTAAATGTAATCATAACAGGATATAATTTCTGATCCACTGTTATTCATTTGTTTATCTTTATTCCGATTAAAGTAATATGAAAGAATCAACCTCATATGACCTGTTGAGATCGTCACTGCTGATTTTGATCCTGATCATTGTGATCTATTTTGCCGCAAATTTGATCTTTCCCATTGTGCTTTCAGTTTTTATTGTGATCTCTCTTAAGGAGGTTATGAATTGGTTTGATCGCAAAAAGGTTCCGGTTCCTTTGTCAGCGTTGATCGTTACTTTGTCCCTAAGTGCGCTTTTTATTTTACTGATTGTTTTTCTTGTGGTCGAAGGATTTGAGCTCACTACTTCGATCGACGGGATATCGGAAAAGAAAACGCACGACACCATTCAGTATCTAACCAAAATAGCGGAAGACAAATTTGCTGTTTCAGGAAATGAACTTGATGGTCCACTAAAATCAGCAGCATCTTCGGTATTTAGCATTTCAGGAAAGGTGCTGAGTATCGTTTTTCAAGGTGTACAATCTGCCTTGATCTTCTTGTCTTTAATACCGATCTACGTCTATTTTATGCTCACTTTTAGACACAGAGCAGATAAGTTTATAAAACTTAATTACGATTTAAAACGCGAAGCGAAAATCAGAGGGATAATTGATGAAATAAGTGTTTCTCTGCGAAAGTATCTTGTTGGTCTTGGAACAGTCATTTTAATAGTTGGGATCCTAAATACAATAGGTCTATCTATCATAGGTTTGGATTTTGCCTTGTTTTTAGGGTTTACGACAGCACTGCTTATGATCATACCGTATATCGGAGTATTGATTGGTGCAATTATTCCTTCCCTATTGGCTTTGGTAACAATGGATTCTCCATGGTATGCATTGATCGTACTCGGAATGTATGTGGTAATCCAGTTTGTTGAAGGCAATTACATCACTCCTAAAATTGTGGGCGGATCCGTTAATTTGAATCCATTGACCATAATCATCGGTATGGTGGTTTTTGGAATGATAGGAGGAACATTGGCATTGATCCTTGCTGTTCCAATGCTTGCAGCGATTCGTATTCTGATTTCACATTCAAAGAAATACCACCATGTGGCAGTACTGATGCAAAACGACGACTGATATGCTGGAGCCTTTCGATGATTCTTATTTTATGAAGCAGGCTCTTCAGGAGGCATTGAAGGGGGAAGAAGAAGGAGAAGTTCCTGTCGGAGCGGTCATAGTAGCGCAAAATAGGATCATTGCCAGAGCACACAACCTTACAGAAACATTAAACGATGTTACAGCTCATGCCGAAACACAAGTGATTACTGCAGCAGCAGGGGCTATTGGAGGCAAGTATCTGAAAGGATGTACATTGTATGTTACCCTGGAACCTTGTGTCATGTGTGCTGGCGCACTTTATTGGTCTCAGATCGATCGAGTGGTGTTTGGTGCACGTGATGAAAAACGAGGAGCAGCATGCAAGGGAGATCTTTATCACCCTAAAACAAAAGTGCAGGGAGGTGTTTTAGCTGAAGAATGTGCTAAAATCTTAACTGACTTTTTTGAAAAACGAAGATAAATCAGTTACATTTAAGCTGCTAAACGATTTAATATGAAAAAACTACTACTCTCTGGTGCCGCATTATTGGCATTCGGCTTAAGCGCCCAAACAACTTTGTTTCAAGATAACTTCGAGTCCGGAGGAGGAAACTGGACATTGAATGGTGGGTCAGGTTTGAACCAATGGATCATCAACAGTGAATATCTTGCCGCTGCTGCAACATTTGGTTTTGT
>SBGS01000066.1 GCA_006226555.1 Bacteroidota bacterium | reverse complement strand
GGACGAATTTCACGCTGAGATTAGGTTCAGGTTTAAAGACACCAACCGGATCTTATAGTCGGAATGCCTGGGAAACAAACAACCTTTATCCCGGAACAGGGTCGTTTGATTATGGTTTTAGTAGTTATTTATCCTGGAACAAAGGAAAACTAGGACTTATTAACGAGAATCTGATCACAATCAAAACAGCGAATCCTGTTGGCTATAAGTTCGGAAATGCTTACTTGACCAGATTTATGGCGTCTTATAATTTAAAAGTCAAACAACAAATGTTGTTCATACCGTTTGTCGGTATTGCTGCTTTTATGACCGCCCGTGATCAAATACAAAATATCCCTGTTGGCCAAACGTTTAATAGTGGGGTGAATGTATTATCTGAATCAGGTATTACGCTCTTTTCAAATAATATGATGTACACCTTGAAATATGGACTTCCTCTATTTCAAGAGCTTTCCGGTGGGGAGGTTAAAATGAATGGAACTCTTGAGTTCAGTATTAATTATTTAATCAAGAAAAAATGAAAAAAATAGCACTTATATTTTCAGTATTAACAATAGCTTTGGTAAGCTGTAAGAAGGACGATACTACTCCGACAACACCTACTAATCCTGCACCAACGCCTACACCAAGTCCTTATGTCACACTCGGAACGGCGACTACAACCAATAATGAAACCGTAACATTATATGCTGACGATAGCTTAACCGTTGGACATACACGCTTATACGTAAAAGTTGAAGATGTGAATGGTGATGCCCTTAATGGAGCTACAGTTGATTTTGCTCCTCTCATGGATATGGGTACGATGCAACATGCTTGTCCGATAGAACAACCAAGCTACAACTCCGCAATTGATATGTATGAAGGCGCACTTGTTTTTATTATGTCTTCCGCTTCAGGAACATGGACTTTAGATGTGAACGTGAATGGAAATCCAGCATCATTTACGCTTAATGTTAACGACTCCCCAGCAGGGATCAAAGATGTAGGTACTTATACCGGTACAGATGGGAAGGTATATATTGTATCCTTCAAACGACCGAACAATTGGGTAGTTGGTATGAATGATTTTGAAATTCTCATCCATGAAAAGGCTACAATGATGAGTTTCCCTGCAGACAATGGTTTCGACATCACTTTTGAACCGATCATGACTTCCATGGGACACGGATCTTCGGGAAATATCGATCCTGTGAACACTGCGAATGGCCATTATATAGGTGAAGTTAATCTTTCAATGCCGGGAGACTGGCGCTTTCATTTTGAGTTGATCAAAAGCGGTGTAACGATAGTAAATGACGCAACACTAGATATCCTATTTTAATGACGCTCCTACAGAAATACATCTTTTTTCTTTTGACAATCATGTTATTCGCTTGTCATAAAGATATTCCTGATGCTACAATTGAAAATTCAATAGTTAGCATAACTTTTCATAGTCCATTGCAGGGTGATGTATGGGAGAAGAATGTTGAAACACACATTGAAGCAATTATCGATGCAGACGCCATGATGGGAGGATGGTCTACGTTGATCACAACTTTGGATCATTCAGATACACTGGATTTCTATTCAGAATTATATGAACAAACCCAGTACATTGTACATCATCATTGGATTCCACCTGCAGAGACTCCCGATACGATCCTCGTTACTGTTTTTGCACTGGACAAACAAGGACTGAAGTTAAAGGAAGCTTCAGTAACTGTGAAATGTCTTTAATGATAAATGGGAGATCGCTTGGTCTCCCATTTTCTTGTGTAACTATAATATCATTCGTATAAATTTCCAACATTTAACTTTACCAAAAACAGAGCGAAAATGATCACATACAATAATTACCTCGAGCAATTTAACGATATCCTCGACGGAAAAAGTTTCGATAGCATATATGAGGATCCTTCATTCCTTGAATATGTAAAATTGAATGCGTCCAGAATGAAGCGCTGGAAAAAGGTAGGAGAACTTTCAGAAGAAACAATAGCAGAGATCAGGAAGATTTCAAAACCGCAAACCTGGGTGGTAATCACGGAGCCTTGGTGCGGTGATGCAGCTCATATTGTCCCGTTTATTCATAAAATGGCAGAGGCAAATGATCAAATAAAGCTTGTTATTCAGAACAGGGATAATGGCAGCGAGATCGACCAATACCTCACTAATGGCGGCAGATCAATCCCAAAGCTGATTGTAAGAGATGAATTGGGAAATGATCTTTTCAATTGGGGGCCAAGACCTGCGCCAGCACAAGAATTGCATCTTGAGCTGAAGGATAATCATATTCTGAATTCATCAGAGAAGAAAGAGCAGCTGCAGCTTTGGTACAATAAAGATCAAGGTAAAGTGATACAGGAGGAGATCTGTCAACTTTTAAAGTCAATTTAATCCAATATCCTGTCGTGCAGCTCTAGTGTTAAGAGCTTATACTGATCGGTGTATCTACCATCAATTTTTCGGACAGTTATTTCTGAATACTTGGTTTCACGAGGTTGTCTGGATAAAGCGGTAATTGTGCGCTTGTATGGTTCACCTTCTTTTCCTCTTATATTGATCTCGATTCCCGGTGCAAGATGATACTTATGAAATGCCTCATACCATAAAGATCTATCGGCATTTGGGAATATTAACCAAATACTTCCGCTTTCGCTTAACAGCTGATCACACTTTTGAGCAAATGGTTCCATTGGCAAACTCTTAATATGTCTCGAATTTGCCTTTCTTTCGTCCGCATTGGGATTCAGACTTGTATAATAAGGTGGATTCGATATAATAAGGTCGTATTGGGCTTTAGTATCCCAACTCAAGAAATCAGCAGTGTATAATCTTAATCGATCTCGCCATTTTGACTGTTCAAAGTTGAATCGACATTCCTCAGCCGTCACCTCATCCAGTTCTACTCCATCAATGCTGGCATTCAGAAATCTTTGCGCCATTACAAGAGACAAAACACCTGTTCCGGTGCCTACATCCAGAACATTTAAAGGTTCGATCTCGGGATCAATAGCAACTGAAAGCAACAACGCATCGGTCCCGACTTTCATCGCTGACCTTTCTTGTTTAATACTGAAATATTTGAATTGAAAAACGGACATTAACCGAGGTATAACTCGATCAACCCTTCGGGCGATTGTATCGTGAGCTCCTTGTTATCCCTATCCACATTGATGATCGTATCTTGCCCTAACGGAACAAGTACTTCCTCATTTTTAGGCCCTGTTATCTGCAATAACGGATTAGACTTAAAGTCAATGATCTGTTCCAGCTCGCCAACAGCACCGTATCGTTGATCGATCACCTTGAAGCCTATAACTTCATGATCATAGAAGTGGTTTCCTTCCAGCTCAGGTAAAACCTGCTCAGGCAAGTAGATACTTTTGCGCAAAAGCTTTCGAGCATCTGATTCATTGTCAATTCCCTCTAGCTTTACCGCAGCAAAACCTTTATTCTTCAACTTAAAATGCTCGACAAAAAAAGGAGTTAATTGATCATTTATATCAATGAAAAAGGCATCTAACGTTGCGTAATCTTCCGGATTCGTAACGTCTAAAAACAGCGAAACTTCACCTTTATATCCGTGAAGTTTCGCTACATATCCTAAATGAAAGCAATCTGCTTTGTTCATTTCTGGAATTAAATTATTCAGCTTTTGGCTCTTCTTCTTCAG
>SBGS01000134.1 GCA_006226555.1 Bacteroidota bacterium | reverse complement strand
TTTTACGCGACCAAGTTAATCCTGATGCTTTTGAAAGGCGATCCTTCACAGCATACAGTTCTGCAGTGTGCAACTCTCTTCTCCAGTGAGTAGCTTTTTCAATTCGCTTCAGTTTTTCATCAAGACGGTCCAGTTTTTTTGCAGTCTTCAGAAAGGCTTTCTGTGCACCTGAATCAGGCTTAAGAATTGATTGATAGCTTCTGAAAAGTTCATTTTCTGCTATTTGAGCATAACCCATGTTTGCGATCAATTGATCCAGCTCGGACAAACTGTCGAATGCACCAAATTGCTGCAGCCGTTCTATCGTGGCCATCAAGGCAATGATCTTTTCGAGATATGCATGAGCAGTGAATTCATTGAAGACCTTTTTTCCGATCAGTCTGATGAAAGACTTATTCGGGATTTTCAATAGTCCCTCAATGGTTTTATTATGCTTATCAATTTCTTTAAAGTCAGGAGGGTTTAGGAGCACATCACCTTGCTGCTCAAATTGGGGGAACCGATTGAAAAAGTCTTCTAAGGATGTCCCTCCGATCACATTATCTTTTTGCAGAACATCAAGAATAAACTGAAGGTTGTTGAGCTGTATTGAACTTCTTTCGAGATGGGGTTGAACAACCACTTTTTTATGTTCAAAGCGCTGCCAGTTCTCTTTTAATTGTCTGACGTAATCGGCACTGTCCTTTTTGGAGGTATAAACAAAACAGAACGGATCGAGACCTCGTTCGCCAAGACGTTTTTTGATGACGTCCAGAGCAGTTCTTTTCTCGGAAACGGCAAGTACGCGTTTCCCACTATAGAGGTATTTACCGATTAAATTTGTTAAAAATTGCGATTTACCAGTTCCTGGAGGTCCTATTAAGGCAATATTGTCTTCTTCTGACGCAGCACTTATCCGAGTCTGGTCGTTATCCGCATCGAACAGATTTTTTGCTGTCAAGGCAATTTGATCGGTACGTTCTTTCTCTCCGACTAAGAGCTGTTTTAAACCAAGACTTGCACCATTTTTTATTATTAGATCAAGGTCTTTAAGGTGAGAAAATCGATAAGGATGAAAATTACCGAGCATTCGGTTTTCAGCAGATATAGCAATTCCTATTTCCCGAAGAAATGCCACGAACAATTCCATTTGTTCAGAGGATAGTTCGTTAACATTAAATAGTTCCTTGACGCCAGATGGAACATCAACTTCTTTCCTTTCGAGATAGACCTGAACAAATGGATTCACCATCACTTCATCACTGTATTCGATCTGAAGTTTATTATTTATCCGGTCGACCTTGAAGGATACAGGAATAAGAAAAACAGGTGTGCTTTGATTTTCTGCTGTGGACATTAAATATTGCGAAACACAAAGAGGGTTAACCCCATTTTCTTTGATCGCAGCTTGTGCGTCAGCGATTAATTTTTTTGGTATTTCATTTAGTGGAAAGGAGTGCCCTTCACCGGTAAACTGGAACAGTTTGTTTTCATTGCGAACGATATCAACGAGCGGATCTCGGCCGTCAAAGTAACGCCCCTCCTCGTTGAGAGAGAAAAGAATTTCCTGATATCCGTTCATCGGGTTCTAAGTTAATCAATTACGCACTTTATTCTCTTAAATTTTCTATCCAACAAGGTGCGCAAAACATAACCTGATAGTTTGGTTATTTTTACTTCATAAATTTTTTCAAAATGAAATTTGCAACCAAAGCGATACATGCAGGGGTAAAACCTGACGAAAGTACAGGAGCGATCATGACGCCTATCTACCAGACTTCTACGTATGTTCAAGATGGAATAGGAAATCATAAGGGTTATGCATACTCTAGAACTTCAAATCCTACGCGTCATGCATTAGAAAAGAATATTGCGGCACTGGAAAATGCAAAGTACGGAGCTTGTTTTGGCAGCGGATTAGCGGCAATTGACTGTGTGATCAAAATGTTGAAACCGGGGGATGAGGTTATTTCTACAAATGACCTTTACGGAGGCACCTATCGCTTGTTCAAAACCATTTTTGAAAAGTACGGCATCGTGTTTCATTTTATATCAATGAATGATCCGTCTGCAGTGCGCAGCGTGGTAAATGAGCACACGAAATTGATCTGGGTTGAGACCCCAACAAACCCAATGATGAACATTATAGACATTAGTGCCATGTCACAAATTGCGAGATCTTGCGGCGCCTGGCTTGGGGTAGACAACACCTTTGCAACACCATATCTGCAAACACCAATTGAGCTGGGTGCTGATATCGTCATGCATTCTGCAACGAAATATCTTGGAGGCCATTCCGATGTTGTGATGGGTGCTTTGGTAACCTCGAATGAAGAAATAGCGGCTGAAATGTATCGCATTCAGAATTCTTCTGGTGCAATTACGGCTCCAATGGATGCATTTCTCGTATTACGTGGAATTAAAACACTTCATCTTAGAATGCAACGACACTGTGAAAACGGAGAGAGAATTGCCCGTTTCCTCAAAGGGCATGAAAGGGTGGATAAAGTATATTGGCCTGGATTTGAAGATCATCCTAATCATGAGGTTGCAAAACAGCAGATGCGTGGTTTTGGTGGAATGCTTTCTTTTTCCTTGAAAGGCAATCGCATCGAAGACGCATATGAGATCGTTAAAAAGGTTGAGATATTTGCTTTGGCGGAATCTCTGGGCGGCGTTGAATCACTGATAGGACATCCAGCCACGATGACGCATGCATCCATTCCCAAAGAAGAACGTGAAAAATCGGGTATTGTGGATTCTTTGATAAGATTGAGTGTTGGAATTGAAGATGCAGAAGATCTCATCAATGACCTGGAACAAGCTTTGAAATAAGTGAATAAAATAAGATGAAAGAAATATATATAGTGACCGGCGTTTCCTCAGGGATAGGAAAAGCTTTGGCGGAGCTGTTGGTTTCCCAAAATAAACAAGTGCTCGGAATAGGCAGGAATACATGCGGCTTGAGCAATGAAAATTACGATTTTATTCAGTGCGATCTAAGTAACCTCGAATCAGTTAAAGCACTTCATTTATCTGGTTTTTCAGGCGCTGTAACCTTGATCAATAATGCTGGAGTGCTGGGTGAAATAGATCGGATTTCAACAGGACAAGACATTGATTTTGAAGGCGTATTTCACGTCAACACCCTTGCTCCTCTTATTCTAACTCAAAAGGTATACAGTATGGTCTCGGATAAATCTGACTTTACACTCGTGAATATTTCATCAGGAGCAGCAAAAAGAGCAATACCGTCTTGGGCAGCCTATTGCTCTTCTAAAGCTGCGTTTAACATGTGGTCGGAATGCTTCGCGTTGGAAGAAAAAGAAATAGGGAATACGCCTAAAGTATATTGTGTTGCTCCGGGCGTTATTGATACAAATATGCAAGCTCACATTCGTGCAGCCCAATCTGATTCGTTTTCATCACACGAAAGGTTTGTAGCACTGAAGGAATCCGGACAGCTTTCCACTCCTGAAGAAACGGCGATCAAATTACTTCAATTATTAAGTCTACCCTACGATGGCAGAGTAGAATATGACCTTCGAGAGCTCTAACCATTCACACGGCCAATTCTACCAGTCATTTCAAAATAGATACACTTTACACTATTTTTTTGGATTTGAGTAAGGCGCTTAGTATATTAACCGTCCAATACAATAAACTGTTATTACCATGATTA
>SBGS01000118.1 GCA_006226555.1 Bacteroidota bacterium | reverse complement strand
CCGAGATCAATTACTGCTCTGCGTTCTATCAGGCTTTTCGCAACCATTTGATAAGATGTCTCAATTTCAGTCGGTGTCCAAATTGCAGGATCCCATTTTTATACAATCGTGATGCAATACCGAACATGATCACCGTAGAGAAAACCAAGGTGAAAAACGATAAATAGATCTCATATCCATGTCCAGGTGCATATCCCTGAGCCAATTTGACCATTACTACGACAGGAGAGGTAAAAGGTAAGTAATGAAATATCGTGCTCAACGTGCTTTCCGGATAGTTCATGTAAAAATATCCGGAGTAAAGAGAGAAGCAAAGAATAGCGATCAATGGCAATACAAATTGCTGACCATCACTTTCTGATCCCATGGTAGCTCCTAGTCCGGCAAAAAGGGATCCATAAAAGAAATACCCCACAACGAAGAACAATAAGAAGAATGCGATCATATTCCCGAAATGAATACGTTCATAGATCAACTCAACGAATCGATTATACTCCTTTGCAGCTAAAAAACTCTCCTGATAAGATTTATCACTTGCATCCAGACTCAATTGCTGAACATTCAGGTTTCCGGCATCGAACATATCCATAAATATGAACTCACGCATAAAGTACAATCCCAGTCCAATAATTACGACCCAAATAAAGAATTGGACAAATGCTGCCAATCCTATCCCGATAAGCTTACCCGACATCAATTGTCTGGATGAGACAGAACTCAATACGATCTCCACAATACGATTGCTTTTTTCGCGATTGACACTTCTCAAAATAGTCATACCGAAAAGGAAAATGAATGTGAAAATCAAAGCTCCGAAAACCAACCCCACCCAACCGCGCAAGTCAGACGCTTCATCATGCGGATCGTAAACATCACGAAATACCACATTGATGGGTTGTTTTATTTTTCTGAAATCAGCAAGAGATAAATCTGTAAACTGCTTTACCATGATCTCCTCTAATCTTCTTTCATACTCAAACTGTATCCTGGTCTGCATCCGAACATCAGGTTGATGTCGATAGAATACGAAAGCTAGTTTATTCGACAACACCTTTTCATTGACTTCGAGTAGCGCATCAAACTCCTGATATTTTTTAGCGTCTCTGAACTCTTCCAATTCGATATAGCCATCAGCAAACGAATAATTTACACTGGGATCAGGATGAGCAAGCATTTTTGTTTCCAGCACATTCGCTGGGTCAGCTACTAAGACATTCCAGCGCTGTTTGGAATTACCTCCAAATGCGAAAAGCAAATAGATCAATCCCAAAATGATCAAAGGACCAATGATGGAAAATAAAATGAAGGAGCCAGACCTTAATCTTTCCTTCCATTCACGTATGGCGATTAAAAGACTATGCTTCATTTGATTCTGTTTTTGGTTGTACTAATTCGATGAACACATCTTGCATTCCCGGCAATTCCTCCCAAGCCGCTTCAATTTTAACCTGACCCAGAAGCACTCCGAGTAGATCATCGAAAGTAGAATCATTTCGCATCTTAACACGAATAAGATATCTGTCATCACCCAATTCTTGCTTGTCTACGATCTCAAAACCTGCCCAAAGCGCATTTACAAATGCGATCATGTTACCTCTGAATTTCACCGCATACACTCCTGACTTTCTTTCCTCCTGAAGTTCAGAAACTCTTCCTTCGGCTATTTTTCGTGCATTATGAATCAGAACCGCACGGTCGCAGATCTCTTCTACACTTTTCATGTTATGCGTGGAAAGGATGATCGTTCTACCCTGACTTTTTAAATCCATCAGAGTAGCTTTTATCAGCTCCACATTAACGGGATCAAATCCACTGAATGGTTCATCCAGTATCAGCAGTTTTGGCTCATGAAGTACAGTGGCAACGAATTGAATTTTTTGAGCCATTCCTTTGGAAAGCTCTTCAATTCGCTTCTTCCTCCAGTCATTAATTTTAAAGTAATCGAGCCAATAGTCGATCTTTTGATCAGCATCAGACTTTGATAATCCTTTGAGTCTGCCTAGGAAAAGTAAATGATCGTAAACAGTCATGTTGCGATACAAACCTCTTTCTTCAGGTAAATATCCGATTTGTCTAACATGCTCATCCGTCATCAGATCGCCATTAAGGCGCACAGAACCTTCGTCAGGTCTTATGATCCTGTTGATTATTCTGATCAACGTTGTTTTTCCAGCACCGTTTGGTCCAAGAAGCCCAAATACTTCACCCTTGTAAACGGACATGGAAACATTGTGTAAAGCCTCTTTTCGATAAAAGCTTTTACTTACACCCTTAACATCAAGAATCACCTCGTTCATACTGCAAGATAACAAATGCGAACTATTAAACTCTGCTTACCCTAGAATGTATCCAACATTGGACGGTTGATAGAGAAGCCATCCGGTTAGACTAAATCTACTTTTATGACTCAACAGGACTTCATGCTCAAGCCCTTCAGTTCGAAATAGCACACAGGTATTACCGGTCGGTTCAATGCATACTTCCTGATCCCCACGATAGATCATCAGCTCTCCTCCATCACCTTTTTTCCATTCATCATTAAAATAAAGAATGAAAGTTACCAATCGATTGGATCTTCCCCTGAACTGATCAACGTGTCTTTTATAAAAAGTTCCTTCAGGATAATGAGCGAAATGAAACTCAAATCCTGATAAGCTCATAAAGCAAAGCCTGTTGAAATGAGAGATCATCTCCTCAACTAAAAGATAGAATTCACTGATCTCGGATTTATCACGATCACGGTCCAGCCAATATGTCTCGTCTCCACGAATCCGCTTAACGATCTGGTTATCAAACAAGGTTCCTATGCCGGCTTGTTCGAATTCATCAGCTTTTATTTTATCAAAAAGAAAACGCTTGAGCTTTAAGTATGTTTCGTTTGGTAAAAACTGTTGTATTGCTACATAATCATCTTGAGCCATTCGGTCGATCCAACCGATCCAGGACTCGTCGTCAATAACTGACATTGGGTTTTAAGCTGTAAGTAACCTCATTTTTAACTATTAACAACATCCACCTCCGTCATAGAAGTATGTTGACTCTGAAATATATATATCATTGCGGCCCAATCTTTTCAGATCACCAGCAGTTTTATCGCAAACGGCCAATGGTTGATTCTGAAGTAAGGTATGGCCTTTACCGTCATCAAAGAGCTCATCATCACCGTAATATATGGCAGTTTTACCTGTAAATATACACGGTCCATCAGACGGCATTGGATCTTTAATGGCACAAACCTCAACACTTTCAAGATAGATCAGTTCTTTGGTATTATAGTGCTTCGGATCCAAAACACGATATGGTCTTTTCGCACGGATCTCAATTGTCCCAAATCCCGCATCGGCAATCATCTGGAGATATTCATTTAAACTTAATGAACCACTCAGACATAAGGCTCTTAATCTTTCGTCATTGCGCAGTTCTTCCGGCATGGGGTCCTCTGTAATAGGATCGGACAACACCAATCTTCCATGCGGCTTGAGGACGCGATGCATTTCAGCCAACGCCTTTTTCAAGTCCTCTTTATCGAAAATGTTGAACAGGCAATTTTGAGCTGCCACGTCCACTGTATTATCCTCGATAGGAAGCTCAAGTGCATTGCCCTTCCTAAGATCCACAAATTCCTTTCTGAACCATGGATTCCTTTTCTCGGCTTCTTCCAAATTTTT
>SBGS01000067.1 GCA_006226555.1 Bacteroidota bacterium | reverse complement strand
TATCCTCCTTCTGCATGAATCTGGTTTTCGCCTCAAACAACTCTCTTCCCTTCTCTTCCAGTTCATTGAATTTGTAGAACTGCGGAACCGTTTCAATGTCCAAAAACAGCACCTTCTCCAATCTTACTTTCTCTAACATCTCTTTGTGTTTTGGTAGGTTATAAAATCTGTGTCTCCATTCAAGTTAAGTAAAAATTGCACATTCGATGCAAAAAAAGCACTTTTGTATCTACACAGCATATGGCAGAAGAACTCATTATACATTCCGGTGAAAAAAGTGAGATCTATAAAGATCTCATTCCACAGATCAAAGCACTTTTGGATGGCGAAAAAAATTTAATGGCCAACCTATCCAATTGTTCTGCAGCCCTTCATCAGGCATTCAAATTCTGGTGGGTAGGGTTTTACCTTGTTGAAGGTGATGAGCTTGTGCTCGGACCATTTCAGGGGCCGATTGCCTGTACGAGAATTACCAAGGGAAAAGGGGTTTGCGGCACATCCTGGGGTGAGAACAGAACCGTTGTTGTTCCCGATGTTGATCAGTTTCCGGGGCACATTGCCTGTAGTTCGGCATCCCGAAGCGAAATTGTGGTTCCCATCAGAAAGAATGACGTAGTTGTTGCTGTATTGGATGTAGATAGCGAGCACCTCGATCATTTTGACGAAACAGATGCAACATACCTTGAAGAATTATGCGCCTGGTTAGGAAACAAGTTCTGATAATCGGATTGATCGGTCTTTTGACTTCCTGCGCACAAATCGGTACGATCAGCGGAGGGGAAAAGGATTTTTATGCGCCCAAACCTGACATGGAGCACGCCTCACCCCCGAATAAAAGTGTAAGCTTTTCAGATAAGCAGATCATCATTCCTTTTGACGAATATTTTACGATCCAAAATCCCGGAACGTCCATTCGCATGGTTCCTCCGCATGCCACTATCCGCTCTTCCTTCAAGGGAAAAAAACTCATCTTACAATGGGACGAGGAGCTACAACCCAATACGACATACTCTATCTTTTTAGACAAAGCGATCAGGGATATTACCGAAGGAAATGACTCATTGATCCAATACGTGTTTTCAACCGGACCACAAATTGACACCTTATCTTATTCCGGTCAAGTGTTAGATGCATGGAGTAAAAAACCCATGAAAAACGTATACGCGGTCCTTCGACGCGATACAGACTCCAGTATTGTGAGTTATGCTCAGAGCGACAAATCCGGTTTTTTTAACCTGACCTATTTGTCAGAAGGAAATTATACCCTGCTCCTGATCGATGAGTCCTTGAAAGATTTAAAACTTGGTTCAGATGAAGCTGTAGCTTTTAAGGGAAACAGTACATTGACCCTTGATCAGTCCGTACTTGACACGGTTCCTTTTCTGCTTTCTACACCAAAGGAAAAAGCTCTATTCAAGGACGTATCGGTATTTAAAAATGACATGGTTTCCGTTTCTGCGACGCACAAACTGAATCCAAATTCGTTTTACATGAATCATCTTCCACTTGATTCTTCGCGTGTAAAAATGATCCGTCCCGACAGCGCTGTTGTTTTCATTCCGGCAACTTCAATGCGTGCGGATCTTAACACCCTTTATTATCGTGGTGAACAGGTTGACAGTGCCTCTTTGCGTATTAAAAATATTGCTGAAACGGGCAGTTTAACGAATAAGACGCGCGAACAGAAAATCATCGGAGAGGAAGGTATTCATCTTCTATTTGATGCTTATATCCAACATGTTGACACCGCACATATTCATGTGTTCAATGCTGTTGACAGCTCTGTTATTGATGACTTTTCCATTCGCTACGCACACAACGATCTTCAGGTATTCATTCCGAATATCGCCGTTGAAAGTGTAATCATCATGATCGACAGCAACACCGTTCAGGGAGAGGGTATCGTAAACACCTCCTTTGAAAAGCGATTTGCCTATTATAAAGACAGAGAATTAGGGACGATTGTACTAAAGGTAAATGCATTCGACAAGCCGCTTATCGTTGACGTTTTAAACGGCAACACAGCAGTGGAGAGGCTTTATATTGACACCCCTCAGGAACCTGTAAAATTAATCGGATTGCTGCCCGGTGAATACTCTTTCAGGGTTATTGAAGATCTCAATCAAAACGGTATCTGGAACACCTGTGATCCAAAGACATTCGAACAAGCAGAACGCGTGTTGTACTTCGATTCAAAAAACAAGCTCCGCGCAAACTGGGAAATAGACGTTGAGCTCATCCCGACAGCTCCATGACAAATAAAGACCCGGGAATATCTAAATTGTTCAAGGCCTCTCGGGTGTGGATCGCTGTGCTCATTGGTTTATCTATAAGTGCCTGGATGTTTTATCGCAGTGTTTCAGAAGTCAATTTTACACCCGCTACTGACGGCAACTACCTATGGGTAGATGGCAATGCTAATGGTGTAAAAGACATGAATGATGAAGCTGACTTCATTCTGTCGGCCCACGGCGATCACAAAAAACAAGGGGCATTGGAGCTTTTAAAGGAAATCAGCTGGGGTTGGTCATCTGTTTTTTGGCTTTTCGGTGCCGTTCTTTTTACGGTCGGCAGAGACTTTTTCTACATGTGGCGTATACGCATACTGACCCACAATCATTTGGATTGGAAAGCCAGTTTCTATGTGATCATGTTATGGGAGTTTGCCTCCGCGTTAACGCCGGGTGTTGTTGGTGGTGCAGCTGTAGCCATGTTTATTCTGAATCGGGAATCCATAGCATTTGGTCGGTCTACTGCTATCGTGATCATCACCGCCTTTATGGACAACCTTTTCTTTGTGCTGATGATCCCAATTGTCTTGTTGACCGTAGGACAAACAGACCTGCTTCAAGTTAATGGTTCTTCATCCGTATTTTTAAGCTGGTGGTTCTGGGCCGGATTTGGCATAATATCATCTGTTTGCCTCTTTCTATATCTTTCCATTTTTTGGTTTCCGAAGTTGGCCGGAAGTGTTTTGTTAGCGATTTTTAGTCTTCCTTTTATCAAGCGCTGGAAGTTTATCGCCAGAGAATGGGGAAAAGACATTGCTTATGCCGCTGAAGAATTCCAAACAGAGAACAAGGGCTACTGGATCAAAGTATTTTTGACCACAATGGCCAGCTGGACCTCGAGATATTTAGTGATCAATGCGGTTTTGAACGCTTTTCTGGACCTTGGTTTTCTTCAAAATATCCTAATCCTGGGCAAACAGCTCATACTTTGGTTGTTCATGCTTGTTAGTCCCTCACCGGGTGGAAGCGGAGTGGCAGAGTTTGCCTTTGGTGAATTACTTTCCGACCTTTCCGAGAGTGCCTTGCTGCTGGCTTCACTGGCTTTGATCTGGCGATTCATTTCGTATTTTCCCTATCTTTTCATCGGTTCTATTATCTTTCCGAGCTGGTTAAAACGAACTTCCGGTAAATAAACTATAACAACACTATGCTAAAAACTACTAAAAAACTGCTCCTGCTCTCATTTGTAATGCTATTCTTCTTTCAGTCTTACAGCCAGCAGCTATACACCGGTTATAAAAAGCAATTTTTGGATCGGGTTCTTTGTCCTGTTGACAGTGTGAGCTCATCCTACGAAGGTTATGCCTATTATGCTGAAGGAAAGGCCGTGTTCTCCTTTGACTGTAAGAAAAACCAAAAGAAAATAGTGGTTGAAGCAACATCTCAAGAGGGTCGTGTATTGAATGGAACTTTCCTTATTCGAAATGC
>SBGS01000010.1 GCA_006226555.1 Bacteroidota bacterium | reverse complement strand
GGGATCAGAGGAAATCTGAGTAAGTGAGAATACTTAAATTCAACTGCTTTCAAAAGCAGGCAAGCTAATTAAACTACAATGAAATGAGGACTACTATTACCATTGTCGCGGTAACTTTTGCGACGATCTTCAGCTCGAATGCACAAGAGGAGAAAACCAAGACGCTTCACCCGAATTTGGGAAGATCCGAGAAATTAAATGTACAGGAAGAAGAGCCGGAAACGCCTCCCACACTGGTAAAACCGGATGAGCTTCAAGCGACCACCAAACAGCGAACGATCGCTCCTGTTGCTCCAGTTCTTACAGAGGAGGAAAAAATGGAAGTAGCGCTTTCGAGAACTCCGCAAGGACAGAACAACTTAAAATTAGGCTTGAAAGCTTCCGCGTCCAAGGAAGAGTACGCCGCTGCCAAAGAGCAGCTCTATGTCGAAAATCCCGAAAAGTATCAGGAGCTTTTTGGAGGAGACAAGCAACAAGGAAGTGGTCCTAGAAAGGTAAGTCGTGCAAAGTACGATGCAATGCCTAAAGATAGAAGGGATTACATCGATGCCCATCCTGAACTTTATCAAATAGTAGACTAATTTAAAGGATATCAGCATGAAGAATATTCTACTTTTTATAGCGGTTGTGATCGCTCTTTCATCACAACTAGCAAGCGCACAATGTCCATACGATAACTTTTTCTGGACTGATCTTACACCGGCAGGACCGGGATTTACAGCGACAGAACCAGATGCTTATGGCGGTGATCTCTATACGGTAAGCGTTGTGGCGGGAGAAACATATGTATTTTCAACTTGTAACAGCTCTGTTCTTGGGGGTTTCGACACCCAATTAACCCTGTACGATGCGACAGGTACCATAGTGTATGGTTATGATGACGATGCATGTGCACCCTTTTCATCTATAACTTGGGTTGCAACATTTACGGGTGTAGTTCATCTCCTAGTGGATGAATATAACTGTTCCAACACAGGGGGTGGTAGTATTTTCGGGCCGACAGTAGTAGACGTAACCTGGGTAGGACCTCCGGTGTGTACAGGACTGCCTTTAGAGCCTATTTGTACTTCGGTTGGACTCAATTATCCAGCTGGAGTGACAGGAACGGATGCGACACTAACCGACCCGGCGAATGCCTGGGATTGTTTATCAAGCGCGCCTGATGCCGAGTTCTTTTATTTCGAAATTGCAACAGCCGGAAATATAAACATGACACTTTCCGGGTCTTCTGATGTTGATTTTATCATTTGGGGACCATTTTCTGATCTGGCAGCAGCTGAATCCTATTGTGGCCAATGGGGTTTCGGTGGCCTAAGTGGAAACATAGTGGATTGTAGTTTCGACCCAGCGGCTACTGAATATCCTGTGATTACAGGTGCTCAGGTTGGAGAGGTATATGTAATGATCATCACAAACTTTTCGGGGTTACCTCAAAACCTAACACTAACACAAACGGGTGGTACCGGATCAACGGATTGTTCGATCGTGAGTTGTGGAGCGGATGCAGGAACCTATACCATTACAATGTCCAATCCAACGGCTAATAATTATGCTTTGTGTGTTGGAGATGATATAAGTCTAGTTGCAGATGGTAATGCAGTTTTACCTTCCAGCCCGGACGTGGCAGGATTGGGTTACGCGATTTATGCTTGTACCCCGACAACCGGAGATCCGGACACAGATCCATGTTGGACAGGATATTATTGGACCGGTGGTAGTTATACAGATGCTAACTTACCAGGCAATCTATATGAATTTTTAGCGGCGAATCCGATACCGGGTTATGCAGCAGTTTCGGGAAATACATACTGTATGGCCCCGATAACAATGGACGACATCGCAACCATAGCTTCTGGTGGTGGTGATGACAATTTAGGTCACGACATTGACGGAGACCTTTGCTTTGACCTAGGCCCTGCGATCTGTATAGATTATTTACCGCAAATAACCTTCGCAGTTACGGAAACATGTGCTCCGAATACAGTAACAATAACAATTTCTGGAGGATACCCAGACGTTAATGGCGGTTCGTCTTACACAGTTACAAATACGGGAGCTGGAACGATGAATCAATCCGGTGCAAATGGTGAGATCATCACAATTACGGGCTACACCACTGGTGCTGTTGTGTCGATCGATGTGACTAACGACGGTAATACGTGTACAGGTACTTTCTCTTACAACACAGTTTGTGCAGGATGTACGGCGTCTGTAGGTACTTTTACCATTACTGAAAATGGTGTTGCCGGAACAAGTCCACTTTATTTGTGTACATCAGGTGGTGGAGATTGCTTTAGTGTGACATCCAACAACGATTATGTTCTGCCTCCAAGCGTGCCTGGTGAGCAGGCTGAATTAATGTACGCCATATATACTTGTCCTCCGGGACCATCACCTGACCCAAGCTTGGATCCATGTTATTCAGGGTTATTGTGGACGGGTCAAGATATTTCAGACTGTAATAATGCAACAAGTATTTTCCTTGGCGCTGGTCTTGGACCGGATGTGTATTTGGTTCCGATCACGATGGATGATGGTGATAATGGTGCTAACCCTAACGGGATTATCAACTGGGATAATGACGGTGATGGTTGTTGGGCAATTGGTGCTCCGATCGAGATCGTATTCTTAGAAGAGATTACTGCTAGTATTAGTGAGAATTGTGATGATATCGTCATTACATTATCGGGTGGTTATCCAGGGTTTACTGGAACGGATTCCTATGTTGTTACCAATACTGGAGCAGGTACTTTATCTCAAAGTGGTGCAAATGGGGAAATCATTACTGTAACAGGATACACTCCTGGGCAAACGATATCTTTTGATGTTGCTGACGGGCATTCCTGTATAGCTTCAGTTTCTCATGTCGCAAACAATATGTACAGTACTGTTTCACTGAATGGAATCACAAATACGATCTGTACTTCTCCGACAGGAGCTGTTGACATTTCGGTTTCTGGTTATATGTGTACGTATACCATAAACATGTATGATTCATGGGGAGATGGATGGGATGGAGCGTTTTTATCGGTAACTGCTGATGGAGTTCCTGTTGCTGGATCACCATTCACGGTTTCTGCGGCTCAAACATTCTTCAATTCAGTAACGTTCAGTGTTAACGCAGGTCAAACAGTTAATTTTAACTATACTGCAGGAGCTTGGGAGAATGAACATTCATATGAGATTGTTCAGAATGGGGCTATCATATTCTCTGACGGTCCAAATCCTGGAACAGGATTGGTTTATTCTACTTCTTGCCCGGGTTATACATATTTGTGGAGCAACGGAGCAATTACACAAGATCTGACAAATGTTCCAGCAGGATCCTATACTGTTCAGGTTACGAATGGAGCCGGATGTGTTACAAACGCGGGTCCGTATGACGTTCTTGCTCCAAATACTCCGACTGCTGTTATTTCACCTGATCCGGCGACAGTTTGTGCGGGTCAAAATTTAAGTTTAAATGGTAACCCGGCTGGTGGTAGTGGTGTGTATACAACGCATGCATGGACCGGACCAGGTGCTGGTTCTTTAGTTAATCCGAACGTAGTTAATCCAACATTTAGCAATGGAACGGCAGGAACATATGATCTGACGTACACAGTTACGGATAATAATGGCTGTGTAGGTACAGACAACATTACAGTTACTGTAAATGCGAACCCTACAGCTGCAATTGCACCAGATCCTGCGGCAGTATGTGCCGGTCAAAACTTGTCATTGAACGGTACTCCAGCAGG
>SBGS01000225.1 GCA_006226555.1 Bacteroidota bacterium | reverse complement strand
AACTGACGATTTACGTTAGATAAACGTCATATTTATGATCGAACAACACAACATGGCTTATTCAGTTCAAACAACACAAGGCATAAAAATCTCGGTAGAACCTGGATTTCGGAACGATCTGTCACAAATTGAAAATCAATCATTCATTTTCAACTATAAGGTGACTGTAACGAATACAAATCCTTTTGACGTTCAGTTACTCACACGAGACTGGTACATTTTCGATTCGCTTAATGAGATCAGACTGGTTTCAGGAGAGGGTGTGATTGGTCAACAACCTATCCTTAAGCATGGAGAGTCTTTTCAGTACACTAGCGGATGTGATCTTAACTCTGAATTGGGATTCATGAAAGGATACTACACCTTCAAAAGATTGGATGATGGCGACGTATTTAGAGTAACAGTGCCTGTTTTCAATCTGGAATTTCCTGCCAAGCTTAATTGATACGCTTTCGATCACTAACAAAAAACCAGATCAGAAAGCCCACGAAAGTCGCTGCGTAAATCAAATTCAAGATATTATCTCTCACTTCCGTACTTTCATTCGCGTCTGACCTCTCTTCGATGGAGACCAATGCAAGGTCATCGCTGGACAGCAAAGCTTTTCGCAAATCATTTAATTGATTTTTATACAGTTTTCTTTCTTCATCAGACAGGTCAAGCGATAGCATAGCCTCTACCCCATCTATCCCATCTACATAAAGATCGTTATCGAGTGCCAGTCCAATTGAACGATCAAAATAGAAACGGGCTGAATCATCAATTTCAATCAGTTGATAATAGTATCCGATATTATAGTACGCCTCACAAATCAGATGCTGATTATGCATAGCCTTTCTGTAATCTAAACCGGCATGAAAAAGTATCAACGCAGAATCCATTTGACCTATTTCAACTGCATAAATCGCTTTATTGATCGCCGCATTACTTTTTGCAAGCCTGGAATCAGATCGATCCGCATATTCAATAGCTTTGTTCAAATAATACAGCGCACTTTCTTTTTGACTTCTATTCGCTGCAATCATATAATACATACTATTCACATCGCTTAGAGAAACATACTTCCCCAGCTCTTCTGCTTTCAGCTCGTAATCTTCAAAAAGAGATAATGCGAGAGAGGTGTCTCCCTCCAACAGTTTTAATCTACCTCTGTTATACAACGAAATATATCGGTCCTCATCATTTATAGATCTTTCAGCCAGCATTTTGGACATGAGATAATAATGATCCGCTCGTTCGAGAAATCCCAAAAGTTGGCACACGTTACCTGCGTCATTCGCGATACGGGAGCTTAAAGAGAAGTCTTCAACAGAAAGAAAATACTTCAATGCTTTAATATGATAGTCTAGCGCTGTTTTAAGCTTACTGCTCTTCTCATAATAGGTTCCGGCTAAACGATCAATTACACCACGTATAAAAGCATTGTTCTGCAGCTCTTCGTGCCGAACAAATTGCTCAATAAGAAACTTGATCTGTGAAACGTCTGATAGGACAAGTTCCTCATCCAGTTCAAGGGCTAACATCGCCAAGGACTCAATATCCCGATTTCGAGGCTGTGCAGAAAGCGATGCAGCATGGATCAATGCAACAAAGGCTACAAGCAAGATCCGCTTTCCAACAGTATGTAACTTTTGTAATTGCACTTACCTCTTCGAATGCTTACATTTGTTGATCAAAATACGAAATATTATGTCAAATGCTTTCTTTAATGTCCCGATTGCGGTTAACGAACCCGTAAGAGCATATAAACCGGGAACAGTTGAACATACTAACCTGATCAATAAATACAAAGAGCTATATAATCAGGAACCAATTGATGTTCCTATGTATATAGGTGGTGAACACATTCGTACCAACAATAAAAAACCAATGTCGCCTCCGCATGAAAAAACTAAGATTCTTGGATATTTCAATTACGGTGATGCTTCGCACGTACAAGCTGCTATTGACGCAGCGTTGAAAGCTAGAAAAGCATGGGCAGACCTTCCTTGGGATCAGAGAGCTTCCGTATTTTTAAGAGCTGCTGATCTGTTAGCAGGACCCTTCAGAGATAAAATGAATGCGGCGACAATGTTAGCGCAATCAAAAAATGTTTTTCAGTCTGAGATCGATGCTGCATGTGAGTTGATCGACTTTTTCCGATTCAACGTTCAATACATGACTCATATCTATAAAGAACAACCTGAGTCATTACCCGGAATGTGGAACAGATTACAATACCGTCCTTTGGAAGGATTTGTATTTGCTGTAACACCATTCAACTTTACTTCAATCGCCGCCAACCTAAGCGCTGCTCCGGCGTTGATGGGGAATGTTGTGGTGTGGAAACCTGCTGAGTCTCAAATGTACTCGGCACAGGTTATAATGGAAATTTTTGAGGCAGCAGGACTACCAGCGGGTGTAATAAACATGGTATCTGTAGATGGGCCTGTAGCAGGAGATGTAGTATTCAAGCACAAAGATCTTGCTGGACTTCATTTTACGGGTTCTACAGCGGTGTTCCGTCATCTGTGGAAAGAAATTGGCGATAATATTGCGAACTATAGAAGTTACCCTCGCATAGTTGGTGAAACAGGTGGTAAAGATTTCATCATAGCACATAAATCTGCAAACGCGGCTGAGGTAGCAACAGCGATGTCAAGAGGAGCATTTGAATTCCAGGGACAAAAATGTTCAGCGGCTTCAAGAGCATATATTCCTTCTAACCTTTGGCCTGAAGTGAAGAAAATGGTTGTTGATCAAGTATCAAGCTTCAAGATGGGAAGTCCGGAAGATTCTTCCAACTTTATCAACGCTGTGATCGACGAAAGAGCTTTTGACAAGATCAGTAGTTATATTGATTACATCAAATCATCACCTGATGCTGAGATAATTGTTGGTGGTAATTATGATAAATCTACCGGATATTTTATTGAACCAACTGTAGCTGTTACAACAGATCCGAAGTTCAGAACAATGGTAGAAGAGATCTTTGGACCGGTACTAACAGTGTACGTTTACGATGAAAATGAATACGAAGAAACGCTTCATCTTGTTGACGAAACATCCGAGTACGCATTGACGGGTTCTATCATGGCCTATGACCGTTATGCGATCAATCGTGCATTGGAGGTGCTTGAAAATGCAGCAGGTAACTTCTACATCAACGACAAACCGACCGGAGCAGTTGTAGGACAGCAACCGTTTGGTGGTGCACGCGGTTCAGGAACGAATGACAAAGCGGGAGCGGCGATGAACCTGTTGAGATGGACATCAGCGAGAACGATCAAAGAAACTTTCGTGACACCGAAAGACTACCGTTATCCTTTCTTGGGATAATCAAGATTCATAATATTTAAAAAGCGCTCACTTCGGGCGCTTTTTTTTATCTTCACGCATGTCATTTTCTAAAAGCTATCCTGTTCCTGGTTTACAAGACGAGGAAATAATGGTAACCTGGGAAAGAGGTTATTCGAACGTAAAATTATACTTCAGAGGTAAACTACTTCATTCAATTGACACTGCTAGGGAGATCAAACAAGGAGTTTCGATCGAAAGTGAAGAACTAGGAAACGTACACATATCTTTCAATGACCAACCGATCTATATTAAAATCCGCGTAAACGGTGTGCTTTGCCCAATCAACAGGGAACAAGCAAATAAAGAGCTGGAAGGCGCCGCGAGTATTTTCTGGGTATTATTTGTACTTGCAGTTATTGGAACGCTGATCGAAGGTTTCCAACTTGGTTTTGGAAATAGTATAGGTCAGATCACCAC
>SBGS01000077.1 GCA_006226555.1 Bacteroidota bacterium | reverse complement strand
CTAAAACACCAGTCATCCGCCACTGAAGGAGTAAAAACTGTGGCACTGGTTGTCTGGGTAGCAAAAGAACCGGTTCCGTTCTCTGCGGCAGCCAGAACAACATCCCAGCTCTGCCCACAGTCATCCGAGATATAAACGATCAAAGAATCTGCTGCACTTTGGTTGTATCTTCTGTACGCGTGGTCGAACGTGAGTTCCGCTGTTGAGTATCCTGCCAAACTTATTTTTGGCGTGATGACAACATCCCGTTGAGCAGCGACTGCATAATTGTAAAAATCAATTTTTAGGGCTGTTGATCCAGGAGTAATTCCGCCTACAGTCGCATACTCCCAGGTAACATCACTATCCGGATTCTGTAAAGACCATTCTCCAGTAGAGAAAACGTCATTTTCAAAGTCTTCCGAATAAGGTAAAGGAAGAGCGTTTGGATATGAGTTTAATTGAATGCTGCTTTGATCGTTTGTCTGGTCAAAGTCAGTTTGTCCGTTTGGATTACTGGTGAAAGCAATTAAGCTTAATAATCCTCCGCTAACCGCGATATTCGGTAAGGTCACCAATTCCGATTGTCCGGTCGTTAAGTTTCCTGTCCAATTGAAGGTCTGAACACCACCGGAAGTTTGATAGTTGATTTCAACTGAAGTAAGCGGGTCATTTCCGTAGTTGGTAAGTGAGACAACTGGAGATATTTGATTTGCGCAAACGATGGAATTCGGACTGATAATTTGAGAAATACCGGCATCATTCAAGTTGCTTGGATCGACAACACAAAAATTATGGTTTGTACCAAAACCAAAGTCTGCATTTGGAGCTGTCATCTCCACGATCGTATCTCCATTACTGTTTATTAATGCATAATCACCGTCAATGGAGCAGCCATTCCATTGACTTCCATACATTCCATCACCATAGCTGTCGTTAATTGTAAACGTATAACAACCAACAGAGAGACAAAAAGATTCACTGACTTGCTGCCCAGCTGTATTATCCAGGTAGCCACCGCCTGAATTTGTCGTATTCCCACCTTGATCAGAAATGAACCAGCTGACCTCACTGCCATAACAATCCAACGATAATGCTAAACTTACGATCTGCCCATTACTGTCCAGGATGAAATTCATTGTGTCCTGGTCATTTCCCGGGTTAAGGTCAGTCGAACCATTTGGATCACTTGTCCATGCGGTAAACGTGTAAGCTCCATTCGCCCCGGTTTGTATGGGTAATGTCACTAAAGTACTTTGTCCTTGCGTCAGAGTTCCTGTCCAGTTATAAGTCGACGCTACACCATTCCATTCATAGTGTATAACGGCACTTGTAAGGGTATTTGTACCAAAATTCCTGAGCCTGACCTGTGGTGTGAAAGAATTGCTACAAAGGGTTCCCGTCGGGTCAATTATTTCAGTAATACCGGCGTCTATACTAAGGTTGAAGGCCGACATACAATTCAGAGCCTCGAAAGCATTTATTCTTCCCGATCCGAGCTGACCGATGTAAGCAGAGTTAGCAGCGTCGATATTATCAGCGGAACTGATCAGACAATTAATAATGTCCTGATTCGTGGCAGTAGGGACATAAGACTTCATCAGACCCACCAGACCCGCGACATTTGGAGATGCCATTGAGGTTCCCTGAATTCGGGCATATGCAGTTGAAGAAGTGGCATAAGTGCTTCTTATGGCTGAACCCGGAGCCGAAATAGTGATCCATGTACCATATTGTGAAAAGCTGGATTTGGCGTCGTTGGTTGTGGTTGAAGCTACAGCGATGACATTGTTGTATGCTGCCGGATAGAACTGTTGATTAGTGCCATCATTACCTGCTGCTGCAACTAAAATTGCTCCTGCATTGAAAGCCGCATTACAGATATTTTGACCGTAATTTGAGAAACCTCCGCCTCCCCAGGACATATTAATCACGTCTGCGCCATTATTTGCGGCATAATTAATTCCTTCATACCCATGCGTCAGAGCACCAGTACAATCTCCAATTTTAACTGGCATGATGCTGACATTATATCCAATTGATGACACACCGATACCATTATTGGTTTCCGCTCCAACAGTACCGGAAACATGCGTCCCGTGGTTTCCATCATTTGAACCACAAGGATTCGGATCTGTTCCTCCTGTGGGCGCATCGTAACCTTGAACCAGTTTGTTTTGTAGGTCCTGGTGAGATGTTAATATGGCATTATCTGTAACAGCTACAATGATGTTTGGGTCACCAGTTGAAAGATCCCAAGCCTGTTGCGCGCTTATTTTATAGAGGTGCCACATTCCTGTCCCCGAGGAGCTATTTGCTCCCAGATCATTTGGAGTAAGAAAATGCTTATGTAATTCTTTCTTTTCGGCGTATTCAACCGCTGGATGTGTTTTAATTGCTGAGATAAGTGCTTCAACTTTATTCCACTGATCAAATTTTAGCTGATACGTGTGTCGAAGTAATATATCAGGGTCATTTGGGTGAAGTTGAGTGAATTCATAAATCCCATATTCGTCTTGCAGCGCAGCAATAAAATCGACGCTTTCAATCGAGACAATTTTTTCGCGTGAAGGGATTCTGTATTCGCTGTTCGTTTTTAGTTGGAAGATGACAATTCCATCTTGATACCATTCATAAACGGTTTGACCGACTACATTAAAATTACTGACGAAAAATAGCAGAAAAATAAGGAGAACACGGCTTTTGCCGGTGTTTTTAAAGGAGAGGGTTTTCATAGTTTTAGCGTTTAAAGCTTCAGTTAAGCCCTTCCAATATAGTGTTTTAAGCTTTTATTTGGAAATTATTAATTATTTGAGTTCATCAAAAAATGCTATGAAATACATAAACGAAATCAATCATTCAAGAGGTTTATAAACCGCGCTCCAAGATGGCAATTCGTTTTTCTATTGGCGGGTGAGTGGCAAACAGTCCACTCAGTCCACCAAAAAATGAGGCGTTATCTTTCCCGGGTTTATTTTCTATGAACATTTGTTTCACATCACTGCTTTTTACATCGAGCTCGGAATGCCCGGAGATCTTTCTAAGTGCTGATGCTAAAGCATGACTGTTCTTTGTCATTTGAACGGCCCCGGCATCGGCAAGGTATTCTCGTTTTCGAGAAAGAGCAAATCGGAAAACAATGGATAAAGCGTAAACCACTATAGCAATAACCAATGCAATGAGCATAACACGGCCGTCAACTTTATCATTTTTTCGTCCCCTGTTGCCGTACATGAGACTTCGAAATAAAATTTGAACTGCAAAGGCGAAAATCCCGACGAAAATGATCGAAATAATTAACAAGCGCACATCTTTGTTTCGGATATGCGTCAATTCATGAGCAATTACACCCTCCAGCTCGCGATCATCTAGCTTTTCAATGATTCCTGTTGTAAGTGTAACGGCATAGGATTTCTGGTCAATTCCGGATGCAAAGGCATTTAGAACAGGCGAATCAATGACGTATAGCTTAGGCATTTGCATGCCGACTGACATACAAAGGTTTTCTGTGAGATTGTAAACCCTCATATTCTCCTTTCTTTCCAGAGGTCTTGCACCAGTTGCCGCTCTTATTATTGCGGAATTGGAAAAGTATGCGATTGCAAACCAGATCCCAACAGCAACTAAAACGAGGGGAAGCGTTCTAAGAAACGCATAGTTTGTCATTTCCATATTTTCTAATCCGCCGTAGGCAAAAAAGAAGAAGAGGTAAACGGCAAATAAAATGAGCAGCGGAAAACTGAGCAATAGAAAAGTGGATCGAAGATTATTTCTCCTGAT
>SBGS01000059.1 GCA_006226555.1 Bacteroidota bacterium | reverse complement strand
ACTTAACATGCCACTGGTGTTATTTGGTGTAATGGTATCGATGAAATCATAATTGAAGGCCAAACTGATGCCTTCTTTTCCAGCAACGTAAAGGGTGTCCGTAAAACGTGAAAATTTCCAATCGTTAAATGTTCCTCCGAGGTAGTCTGGGTCTGTCTGTAGTATCTGATAAGAACTAGATCCAGGAGGATAGAATATTATATAAGACTTGGTTCCTATATCACCGTAAAGGAAACCATTTTTAGTTAATAGACGCGGGGCAGGTGATGAAACATACTCTGTAGAGCTTTCGGTATACTTTATCAAGAATATTCCTGACGATGTTTGAGCGTTAACAATAAAAACTGTATCTCCATCTGTACACAATCTTCCTTGGTAATCTATAAAGCTATGTTCTAGTATAGGAGAGTAATTATCCAAAGAGTAAAGCCCTATACCACTTCCTCTGCACAGATAGGAGTGATTTGGAGTAAATGCAATTCGAGAATCTAATCCATTTTCAAGAAATCCAAACTCGTTGTTATCAAATATCTGAACTGTTCCATCTGATTCAATCACAGAAACGTCATACGTGCTCAATAACCAGATGTTATTTGAATATTGGTCAATGGAAAATTGCTGCCAAGGCGTATACGCATAAGAGTCAGTCTGATAGATTGACTTCCAAGTTTGAGAATACAAATTTGAGCTAAATGGGATTAGGAAGATTGGTAAAATTAAAAGTGCTCTCATTGTTTAATAATTTTAATGACCTCTCCAGTTAGTTCCGCTCAGGAAATTTATCATCCACTTATTTAGTTATGAAAACTAGCTGTCGTTTTCATACAGTTTTTCGCAATTAGGTTAGCTGGAAGTTACTAAAATAAGTTTTACAGCTACCTTTGATGCTGGAAGTTTATTTGAAGCCCGAGCGATGGAAATGCTTTGGCATCAGATAAATAACGCGCGGTGATCGCGGGAATCATTGTATTACTTCCGCTCGATCAACTGTGTTAGCTCAATGAACTGCTCAACACTCAGTACCTCGGGTCTTAAGGACATGAAGGGGTGTGCTTTGATCGTCTCTTTCTCTTCGTCTGAAAAGTTACTGATCAATGGTTTGATGGTGTTCCAGATCGTTTTTCTGCGCTGGTTGAATGTGGTCTTCACAATGCGCTTAAACAATTCATCCGAGCACGGTAGTGCCTTTCTCTCATTGCGCACACAGCGGATCACACCTGATTTTACCTTCGGCGGCGGATTGAACACATGCTCATCTACCGTGAAACAGTAATCGATGTCGTAATAGGCCTGAAGTAAGACACTCAGAATGCCGTATTGCTTACTCCCCGGTTTTTCGGCAACACGCTCCGCTACTTCCTTCTGGAACATGCCCATGATCTCCGGGATCTGATCCTTGTAGTCTATGCACTTGAACAGGATCTGGGATGAAATGTTATACGGGAAATTTCCCACTACACTGAATGGTTCCGTTCCCATGACATCCTCTAATTTAACTCTGAGAAAATCCATTTCAAGGATGCGCCCTTTCAATTTCGGGAAGTGATCGTTCAAATAGGCAATACTTTCCGTATCCACATCCATTACCCACACTTCCAGGCTTTCATCTTTGAGGAGGAATTCGGTTAAGGCTCCCATCCCGGGACCGATCTCTAAGACACGTTTACAGCCTTCATGCGCACCATAGGTGTTTGCGATCTTCGCACAAATGTTTTTATCGGTCAGGAAATGCTGGCCTAAATGCTTCTTTGCTTTAACGGTCATTGCGGAACTCGTCTAATACAGTAAGCAATGTTCTGAAGGCGGCAAAGCGTCCGGCATAACGCTCTCCGTGCTCTTTTTGCAAAGCAGGTGCGAACTCCATTTGATAGCGCTCATAGGTCTCTTTGTCGGGACACAAGTACCCGATCGCGAAGGTCAACCCTCCATCCTCTTCCCCGTGCACACGAGAAATGCGGCTTTCAATAAAACAGCCTGTGTTCATTACATCCGGAATGTGCTTGGTCTTCATCCATTCCAACCATTCTTCGTGGATGTTCTCGTCGATGCTAACTGTTACGTTATATAGGATCATGCTGCAAAGTTACGGATTTGACATCAATACAATTCAGTACAATGTGTCAGATCGATAAACCGGATGTACTGCGCACTTTTCCCAGCAACGACACACTTCAGTTTACCTACGTCTTTGTACATGACATAAGAGTGATTGATCGACTCTTCAAAATTCTGGTCGCGGTCACAAAAGTGATGGGAATATCCCGGAGATGGCAGCTGTTCGGCAGTTGCTCCGGTCGGCACTTCGAAGCGTTTGAAAGATTGTCCCGCCACACAGGTAATGACTTGTCCTTTTTGCATCTGAAAAGACAAGGTTTCTCCCTTTTTAACAAACGCTGTGAAAACGCTTCCTGTTTTTTTGTTGTCCGCTACATAGACCAGCAGCTCGTAATCGGATTCATTCCTCAATGTTGCCGGTACGCCTGTATTTCCTTTTAATGCTTTCGTTCCCTGATAGGCCACAAACTTGTCCGACTTTCCGCAGCTATCGACAGGGTATAAATAGGTCAATCTTCCGTCGCGCGCATGATCCTCATAGATCTGTTCCATCAAGGGATTCACAAATTCCTTACGCAAGGAAAGGATACCCGAGCCTCCAGGTAAAAAGCCCTGATCGATCGCTTCCTCCTCCGGTATTGCTCTACTGCTCATGTTCTTCACGATGGAGTCTATTTCTCTCCTTTCATCCTCTGTCAATACACTAAAGGAAGATTGATTTTTATCGGCTACATCGTCCATTCCGCTGAAGGGTTTGAAATACACGATCCAGAAGATCACCCCCAGCGAAGCCAGGATCAATATGCCCGGCAGGACGAGTCTTTTATTGTTGCTCTTCACGTGACGCACATTCGCCACCTTTAATGTGCCGGAAGCAAGATCGCGCTTGAATTGACGGATCTTTTCCTGGTGTTCATTGTTCAGGTCCAGCAGCTCCAGCCTTTTGATCATCCAATTGGCAAAACGCGGTGTTGTTCCCGGTGCATACAGTGTTTTGAGCAAGGTATCCACGTAATACATGATGTTCGCATAGCTCGCCTTTGACAGGGCATTCAACTCGTGAATCACCTCATCACTCATTAAAGGCATTACCGCCCCCTTCTGCATTTCTTCATCCTGCCAGGTCTCCCACTCCGCTTCAACTTTTGCCAGTTTGTTTCTCAGCTCTCGGAACAGTTGATCTTCAACGAGGTATCGGTTATCCAGATCCAATAAGGGTAAAAAGCTCGTTACCTCATGCCTGATCTTCGGCTCTGTAGCATGGGTATAATGCAGGAGTTTGTCGGTTAAATATAAGGAAACGTAGGTCTGGAAATCCTTGAAAAGTCGGTGTTCACTCACTCCCTGGTTATCCCTGTATTCGCTCAGAATTCCTTCCGAAAGCACGTCGTTTAGCGCCTTATTGGAAGCGATCCATTGCTGGAAGAGCAGCGTTTCGGCTGAAAGGCGGGCTGAAAAATCCGCAAGATCAGCCTCCGTAAATCCTTGTTGGATCAGCGTGTTTCGCGCTTCATTCTCTCCAAGTGCTTCGGTTAGCTCCTGAAGACCTGCATCAGACATCGGATCGACCGGGAACCGGGATCCCAAGGCTTGTTTTATTAGCGATAACCTGATGAAGTTTGCCATGCTAGTACAGTGCTTTTAATGCCTCTCTCACTTCAGCATCCACCTTGTTTTGTACGCGGTAGAATCCTTCTTCTACCCATAGTTGTCGGGCGATCTCACCTTTAAGGTCGGATTTGATGCGTTGCTTACTGCGATTCAATCCAACGCGATCGATCGTGATATCGAATTCCTTCTTCGCATAGCGCGCGAAATCTTCCAGTATTTTATCGCTTACCTCAAACTCTTTCACGTATTGATCAATGCTCTTCCACTTGTTTCGCTTGTCTGAAACGAATTCAAAAGCAAAGGTTGTGAAGGCCGGTGAATACCTTAAATGTGTCAAGTACCAGCTCGATCCCGCAGTGTCCAGTGGCACAAAAACATCCGGGAAGATCCCGCCGCCTCCGTATACCACTTTTCCTTTCGGTGTTGTGTACTTCAACGAGTCGTTGAAGATAGTTGAATCTACGTGGTAGAGCTCTCCATTCTCGTAGCGCTCCATCTGATCGTAATATTCGTCGATATCGCCTGTATATGGTTTCTGAATACAGCGCCCCGTTGGCGTATAATAACGCGCGATCGTAAGTCTGAGGTTACTACCGTCACGCAACAATACGTCTTCCTGAACCAATCCCTTTCCGAAGGAACGTCTTCCCACGATCACACCACGATCATTATCCTGAATAGCTCCGGCCAGAATTTCAGAAGCAGATGCGGATTGTGAATTGATAAGGATCGCCAGTTTCGTATCGTGGAACATGCCCCTCGAAGTTGCGCTGTACACTTGTTTTCCTACATGTTCCCCTCGTGTTTCCACGATCGGAAGTCCTGCTCTTAAGAACTCATCCGCAATATCTGTCGCACTTGTGAGCACTCCTCCGCCATTATTTCTCAGATCAAGGATCAGTTTTTTCATCCCCTGATCTTTCAATTCTTTACCTGCCTTTCTGAATTCTCGTGCCGTTTCGATCGAAAAACGATCGATCTTGATATAGCCCGTTTCGTCATCGATCATATAAGCGGAAAGTACCGAGATAACCGGGATAACGCCTCTCGTGATCTTCTTCTTCACGATTTTTCCATCTCTCAGAATTTCCAGCTCAACAGTTGTTCCTTCATGTCCTTTCAATTTCGACATGATCTCTTCGTTGTTCAGTTTTTTTCCTGCGATCGTTTTACCTGCAACTTTCAGGATCTGGTCTCCAGCCTGCAATCCCGCCTGCATGGATGGCGAGTTTTCGATGACATTTGTCACACACACCGTATCACGAATCACAAAAAAGCGAATTCCGATCCCTCCAAACTTCCCAACGATCTCTTCATTGATCGCCTTGAGGTCCTTGGCAGGAATGTACGTACTGTGCGGATCAAGGTTGTGAAGCATATCACCGATTGCCTTTTCGAAAAGGTCCTCGCTGTTCACCGAATCCACGTACCTGCGGTCGAGGATCTGAATGATGTCCTGGATCTTCTCGTAGCGTGATTGCCCCATGGATACTTGTTCCGGTGCTCCGGGATTCAGCGCATTTCCGATCCAAAGTCCGGAAGCCAGCGCAATTCCTACAACGAAAGGCAATACATATCCTAAATTCCTATTGCTCATCAAATGGATTTTCTATTTGTACAATTTCAATACCTGCGCTCTCCAAGAAGCGAATACCGCTGTCATCCTTATATTCCATCATGTACACTACCTTGGAAATTCCGGACTGCACCACAAGCTTACTGCATTCCTTACATGGCGAAAGCGTCAGATACAGGGTGGCTCCGTTACAATTATGCGTAGATCGTGCAACTTTCGTGATCGCATTTGCTTCTGCATGCAAAACATACCAACGCGTATCTCCCGCTTCATCTTCACAATCATTATCGAAACCACTCGGCGTACCGTTGTACCCGTCTGAAATGATCATCCTGTCCTTGACTATCAAGGCACCCACTTGTTTTCTCTTGCAATGCGACAGCTCAGACCAGGTTTTGGCCATGCGCAAATAGGCTTTGTCGTATCGTAATTGTTTTGCTTTTTCGCTCATAGCACAAAGGTAACGCTTCCAAACGCAGTTTCGTACGTTTTGCGGCGTGTCTAACTTATTTTGTGAATTTATATCCTACACCCCGGATGGAATGAAAATAACGCGGATCACGCGGATTTTCCTCAAATAATTTACGGAAGTGCAATATAAAGTTATCAATGGTTCGTGTAGTGGGATACTGGTCCTGACCCCAAACCTTGTCCAAGATTTCCGCGCGCGAAACCACCTCCCCCTCGTGTTGGGCGAACAAGCGCAAAAGATCGACCTCTTTTTTGGATAGGGAAATCTGATTCCCATCCTTGTCGGTGCCCTCAAAGGTCTTCATGTTTACAGTAGCATTTCCAATGCTCAGCTCTTCTTCCTCAGCCTTGATCCCTTGTGTAAGCACATTGACGCGCAAGAGTAGCTCTTCCAGATCAAACGGTTTTGGCAGATAATCATTTCCTCCTGCTTTCAAGCCTTCTATGCGATCCGTAGTGGTTCCTTTTGCAGAGAGAAATAATACAGGTGTATCGCTCTTCTTTCTGATCATCCTGCAGAGGTCGACTCCATTGACACCCGGCAGCATTACATCCAATATGAACAGATCAAAATCCCGGTTCGAAGCGATCACTTCTGCCGCTTCTGTTCCTGTAGTGATCACTTCCACTTCATACCCCTCCAGCCCAAGGTTGAGCGCTACCATTTCCGCAATGCTCTCTTCATCTTCTACCAGTAGGACCTGTTGTGCCATTCGTGTCTTTTTGGATAAAATTAATATTCCCAAAGGGTTGTGTTGAATGAAATTGAAAAAAACCTAAAAACTAATCCGTTTAATGGTCTAAAAAATAAAGAAATACCCTACTTTTGCGCTTTATTTCTTAATCGTTTAAACACCTTCTGTATTATGAGCAATGAACGTGCGATTAAATCGGCATTGATCTCAGTTTTTGACAAAGACGGACTTGGTCCGATTGTAAAAGCATTACACCAACACCATGTAACGATCTACTCAACCGGTGGAACTCAGGATTTTATTGAAAAAATGGGAATCCCTGTTGAACGCGTGGAGGATCTTACATCATACCCTTCTATTTTAGGAGGGCGTGTTAAAACCCTACACCCAAAAGTATTTGGTGGTATTCTGAACAGAAGGGATCTTGCAGAGGATGTTGCCCAGATCGAAGAATATGAGATTCCCAGTATTGACCTGGTGATCGTTGATCTCTATCCATTCGAAGCAACTGTAGCTTCCGGTGCTGACCACAACGCCATCATTGAGAAGATCGATATCGGTGGAATTTCATTGATCAGAGCGGCAGCTAAGAACTACAAGGATGTCGTGATCATTCCTTCCAAAGATCAGTACGCTCGTTTCGAACAGATCCTAAACGAAAGAGGAAACACAACAACACTAGAAGAAAGACATGATTTTGCGCGTGATGCATTCAATGTTTCATCGCACTACGATACACACATCTTCAATTATTTCAATCGCGAAAACCCGATCTCTGTACTGAAGGAAAGTATTCAGATCGAAACGCCCCTTCGTTATGGTGAAAACCCTCATCAGGAAGGTTCTTTCTTCGGAAACCTGGATGAATTGTTCGAAAAATTGCATGGAAAAGAGCTTAGCTACAACAACCTGCTGGACGTTGATGCTGCTGTTCAGCTGATGCAGGAATTCAAGAACGACGATCCAACATTTGCTATTTTAAAACACAACAATGCGTGTGGTTTAGCTACCAGAGGCACAATTGCACAAGCTTATGCTGATGCACTTGCCGGAGACCCTGTCAGCGCATTTGGCGGAATCCTTATCGCCAATACCACGATCGATCTTGAAACTGCCAAGGCGATCAACGAACTATTCTGCGAAGTTGTGATTGCACCGGGATATGATGCTGCGGGACTTGAGATCCTGAAAGAAAAAAAGAACCGTATCATTTTGGTTCAAAAAGATATTGAACTTCCAAAAAGACAGATCCGCACTGCATTGAACGGAGTGCTTGTTCAAGATAAAGATCTGAAAATGGAAACCGCTGCTGACCTTACTACCGTTACTAAAGTTGGTGTTACTGACGCGGAGATCAAGGACTTGTTATTTGCCAATAAACTAGTTAAACACACAAAGTCAAATACGATCGTCCTTGCGAAAAACGGTCAGCTTTTGGCAAGTGGTACGGGTCAAACATCGCGTGTTGATGCATTGAAACAAGCGATCCACAAAGCAAAAAGCTTCAACTTTGATCTGAATGGTGCAGTTATGGCGTCAGACGCCTTCTTCCCATTCCCGGATTGTGTTGAGATCGCTGATATGGAAGGCATTCATGCTGTCATTCAACCGGGAGGATCGGTAAAGGATCAATTATCGATCGATTACTGTGATGCGCATGGAATGGCCATGGTTTTCACAGGAACGCGCCATTTTAAACATTAAACGAAACATTATTACTACTTTTCAGTAAAAAGGAAGTATATTCAGTAGAAAACTACGCTGCAGGAAATTAGAACATGGGACTTTTCAGCTTTTTAACACAAGAGATCGCGATTGACCTTGGTACGGCAAACACGCTTATCATCATGAATGATAAGGTAGTTGTTGATGAACCGTCGATCGTGGCTAAAGATATTCAATCCGGAAAGATCGTTGCGATCGGTAAGCGTGCGCAGCAGATGCATGGAAAAACGCACAAATTGATCGAAACCATCCGTCCATTGCGTGACGGGGTGATCGCGGATTTCCAGGCCGCTGAACAGATGATCCGTGGTATGATCAAAATGATCGGAAATAACCGCAGTCTATTCAATCCATCTTTACGTATGGTGATCTGTATTCCTTCCGGGATCACAGAAGTTGAAAAGCGCGCCGTTCGTGACTCTGCAGAACATGCCGGAGCGAAGGAAGTATTTCTTATCCATGAACCAATGGCAGCTGCGATCGGTATTGGAATCGACGTAGAAGAGCCAATGGGTAACATGATCATTGATATCGGTGGTGGTACCTCTGAGATCGCTGTCATTGCACTTGGTGGAATTGTTTGTGACCGTTCTATCCGTGTTGCGGGAGACGACTTTACAAAAGATATCGTGGAATACATGCGTCGCCAGCACAACATATTGGTTGGTGAGCGTACAGCCGAAGAAATTAAGATCAATGTGGGTTCTGCTCTTGTTGAACTGGATGAGCCACCAGCTGATTATCCTGTACAGGGACAAGATTTGATGACGGGTATTCCTAAGGAGATCATCATTTCATACTCTGAAGTAGCACATGCCTTGGATAAATCGATCTCTAAAATTGAAGAGGCGATCCTTGGGGCATTGGAGATCACTCCTCCGGAGCTTTCTGCCGATATCTACAAAACAGGTATTTATCTTGCCGGTGGAGGTTCTATGTTGAGAGGACTGGACAAGCGAATTTCCATGAAAACAAAATTACCGGTGCACATTGCAGAAGATCCGCTAAGAGCTGTTGCTCGTGGTACTGCGATCGCATTGAAAAACATCGACAGATATCAGTTCCTGATCAGGGATTAATTGTCTGAAAATAAAGACTATGAAACGCCGCCTCTTCGAGTGCGGCGTTTTTGTTTTGCACACATTTCCATTGTTAACATTTCTTATGACATATTTATTCACATCACCCTTTCCTTATTCGTTATTAGCTACATTTGTATATGCGCAATTTTCTGGCATTTATTCGACGGTTTCGTATCCTCCTCGTTTTTGCATTTTTACAGGCAATAGCGCTATCTACTTATTTCACTTTCAAGGAGTTTCCAAGATCACAATATTTAACGACCGCCTCTCAGATCAACGGTCAGATCATGGTCGCACGAAATGAGCTCACCAAGCATTTCAATCTCGATCAAAACAATAAAGCGTTACAACGCGAAAACATCAAATTGCGCAATAAACTTCCGCAATCGCATATTCGCATGGAAAACGGTGCGGTAAAGATCAATGACACCTTGTTTCACCAGCAGTATATGTACATTCCTGCTACGGTTATAAAAAGCTCGCACACCAAACGCAATAACTACTTTACGCTGAATGTTGGAAAGGCACAAGGTGTAAAACGCGGAATGGGCGTTTTTTCCGATAAGGGCATCATTGGTGTGATTCATTATAGCTCTGAACATTTTAGCGTTGTAAAGTCATGCCTTACGGAGAATATCAATATCGATGTTATGATCGAGGGATCAGGTCAGTTCGGATTGTTGAAGTGGAATGGTCATGACGCCCGAAAGGGAACCATGTGGGGCGTTTCGAATGACTCTGATGTCAAGCTTTGGTCGAAAGTCGTAACACGAGGTGGTGGTGGTATCTTCCCAAGAGGTTTGACAGTTGGGAAAGTAAGTGCGAAGAAACCGGTTGAAGGTGAACCTCTTTGGGATATTGAAGTGTTATACAGTGAGGATTATCGCAGTGTTCAGCGCGTGTATGTCATTAAAAATTTATTGAAAGAAGAACAGGAAGCACTTGAGGCTAATATTCCGCCAGACCCAGTAGAATGACATTATTTTTAAAACATATCGGACGGTTTTTAGTACTTGGTTTACTGCAAGTACTGATCTTCAACCAGGCTGAGATCGGCTGGGGCTTACAATTCATGCCTTATCCGCTATTCATTTTCCTCTTACCGATCGAAACCGGAGTTGTTTATCTGCTGCTCATCGCCTTTGGGTATGGTATGTTCATAGATTCGCTGTCCGATTCCTACGGTTTGCACACCTCGGCAATATTGGTTTTTGCCTACCTCAAACCAATGATCATGAAGCTTTTCTCACCACGCGACGGTTATGAATCGACCGTGGAGAATGCATACGCTTCTCTGGGTTTTAGCTGGTTCTTGAAAACTTATGGTCTCTTGCTGCTGATCCATCACTTGTGGTTCTTCCTGCTTGAGATCTTCAAATTGAACGACCTGCTCTTTACACTTCAGAAAACAGGACTAAGCTTTGTGAGCTCTTTTATTCTCAGCATGATGTTACAGTTTTTACTTGTGAGTAAATCCAGTAAAGAATGAACTTTGACGCAAGGAGATACGTACTCGTCACGTTTATCGTGATTATCGGTGTGATCTACACCCTGAAGCTCTTTTACATGCAGGTAATCGACGACTCCTGGAAGCTCAGAGCTCAGCAGATCGCAGAAAAAAGAAGAGAGATCACTCCTCCTAGAGCAGTAGTCTTTGATCGGAATGGCAACAAGATCGTTTCGAACAAAACATATTACAACCTCATGATGGTTGAAGCCGACATTGAAGACCTCGATACCGCAAAGTTTGCCAAGCTGATCGGTTGGACGGTTGAAGAAGTTCGTCAACGCTTCATCGATATTCGAGAAGGTGAAGGATATTACACCAGCCCGATCACGGGAAAGACCACTTCAAACTACCAGCGTGTGCGTGCATATCCTTTTATGAAGGAATTGACAGCGGATGAGATCTCACATATCGCACCTCATCTTGATGACTACACCGGATTTTTTGAGGAGGTCTCAAGCATGCGTAATTACCCGTATAACAACGGTGCAAACATTTTGGGGTATCTGTCTGAAGCAACGCGAGAAGAAATTGCAGCGGACAAATTCTATCGTCCGGGAAGTGTGATCGGCAGAGCCGGGATCGAACGCTTTTACGAAAGTGAATTCAGGGGTAAGAAGGGCGTGCACTATATCGTGACCTCCGCATTGAACAATACAGTTGGTTCTTTTGAGGATGGTAAATATGATACCGCAGCGGTTCAGGCAGATCCGATTCATCTGGGACTTGATGTGCTGCTTCAAGGCTATGGTGAAGAGCTCATGAAAAATAAGAAAGGAAGTATTGTTGCCATAGAGCCTTCCTCCGGTGAGATCCTTGCACTTGTCTCTTCTCCGAACTACGACCCAAATCTGTTGGTTGGAAATCGCCTGATCAAAGAAAACTATCCAAAACTGGTTACGGATGAGAACAAGCCCTTGTTCCCAAGACCATTAGCTTCTGAATATCCGCCGGGATCGATCTTTAAGCTGGCTCAGGCCTTGATCGGTATGCAAGAAGGTGTGATCACAAAAGATACCGGGTTCCCATGTACAAAAAGTCTGGTTGGTTGTCACGGTCACCCCTCGGCTCAGAACGTTTCCCAGGCAGTAAAAATGTCCTGCAATCCATACTTCTACTATGTTACAAGAAGAATTGTACAACAAGATCATTTCAAAAATGACTGGGAGGATGCAGAATGGGGGTTGAATCGCTGGGCTAAATACATGAACAGCTTCGGTTTTGGGGTAAAATTAGATACCGACATCACAGGATTACGCTCCGGTCGCATTCCTGATGCAGAATACTATGATCAATGGTATGGACATCACAGGTGGCAATTTTCAACGATCTATTCGATTGCAATCGGGCAGGGAGAAGTTACGCTTACTCCTCTTCAGATGGCAAACCTTGCCTGCATCATGGCAAACAGAGGCTGGTTCTATACGCCACACTTTGTTAAATCCATTGGAGACAAGGGACCACTTCCTCAATTCCTGAACAAGCACAAGACAATGGTTGATCCCATTCACTTCCCTCCGGTAATTGAAGGAATGCGTGCGGTGGTAGAAGAACCGGGAGGTACAGCACGATTGGCTAGAACCCCTGGAATTACTATTTGCGGTAAAACAGGAACGGCACAAAACCCTCACGGTAAGGACCACTCGATCTTTATTGCCTTTGCCCCAATGGACAATCCGAAGATCGCGATCGCGGTATTTATTGAAAATGCAGGATTCGGAGGAACCTGGGCAGCACCTATTGCCAGCTTGATGATCGAGAAATACCTGAAAGGAAAGATCTCTGATCCGGCCAAAGAAGAACGAATATTAAATGCTCAATTATCTAACTTCCAATGAGAAAGAGTGATTCATTAGCCGGAAGTCTTGATTGGGTATTGCTATCGCTTTATGCGTTACTGATGATCTTTGGTGTAGCAACGATCTATTCTGTTGCATACGACCCTGAACATCCAAACTTATTTGATTTCTCTCAGAAATACGGGAAGCAGATCATGTGGGTGGGCGTTTCTTTATTTCTTGGTTTCCTGGTATTTCTGATCGACTCAGATATCTATCGAAAGTTTGCACTTCCTATCTACTTTGCAGTGGTGGGATTACTTGTAGTCGTATTGTTTATGCCTCCTGTCAACGGAGCAAGGGCTTGGCTAGGAATTGGCTCCATGGGTATCCAGCCGGCAGAATTTGCTAAGATCGGGACGGCAATTTTGCTCGCTCGATATTTGAGCTCCCTCAATCCAAAGCAGCAAAGTGTTCGCTCCGTCATCATTGCCAACCTCATCCTGCTTGTCCCGATGGCGTTGATCTTGCTTCAGCCCGATGCGGGAACGTTCATCGTATTTACATCCTTTCTTTTTGTGATGTACCGTGAAGGCGTAACTTATGATCCGATCGTACTCCGCATTGCGAATGCAGTTCCCGGTGTCAAGTTCAAAGAGACCTGGTTAGGAAGTCACTTTATTCCGATCCTCTTCGTTGTGGTGTTCCTGAGTGTCGTGACCCTTCTGCTGAGTAACACGACTATCGAGTTTGAGCGTTTTCCTGATCTGAAGATCCCTGGTATTGTTGGTGTCTTATTCTTCTTGTTTGTACTTATTCTTATTGGATACTTGATCATGCGCTTGATCTTTCCGAGAAGAGAAAGAAGAAGAGCACTCGTTATTGCCATTATGGCCTTCCTGCTCTCGGGCACACTCAGTTTTTTAGTTGATTTTTCATTTCAAAAACTAGCTGACCACCAAAAAGAAAGGATAGAGCTTGTACTCGGGTTGAAAGAAGACCCTGATGGTGAAGATTACAACCGTAACCGCGCCATGGCAGCAGTTGGTTCGGGGGGATTGTTAGGTAAAGGCTACAGAAAAGCTTCTGTTTCCAGCGTCCGTACCAACCATGTTCCTGAAAGTGAAACGGACTTCATATTCTGTCCCTATGCAGAGGAATGGGGCTTTGCCGGAACCTTTGTGCTGGTAATACTCTACATAGCACTCCTTTTAAGGATCGTTACCATCGCAGAACGACAGCGTTCGAAATTCAATCGCGTGTATGCCTACTCCGTAGCGATGATCCTCTTCTATCATTTCGCGATCAATATTGGAATGAACATTGAATTTGCTCCGGTGATCGGTATCCCGCTGCCGTTCTTCAGTTATGGGGGATCTTCTATGATGTCCTTCTCCATATTGATGTTTATTCTACTGAAATTAGACAGTCAACGCAAAGACGTACTCAACTAATACCCCTTATTTCGAACCGTTAAAATCATTAACTTTACCTACTATGAGCAAAGCTGAGAAAGTGACAAAACAACGCGTTGAGTTCTCTCCGAGAGCTACGAGAAACTTGTATATCGTACTGTGGTTTTTCGCGCTCCTGCCAATATTTGTCTTAAGCTTTCTTTTTCTTTCCGTTTCAGATGATGAGCTCCCTTCGGTTGAGCTTTTGGAGAATCCACCGGAGCTGCTTGCTTCTGTTGTTTTAGCGGATGACGGTAAAACCGAGCTCGGGCGCTATTGGAAGGTTAATCGAACTACGGTACAGTACAAAGACATATCCCCATACGTATTTGATGCGCTGATCGCAACAGAGGATGAGCGTTTCATGGAACATACCGGGATCGACTTCAGGGCATTGGGAAGAGCCGTCGGAAAGCTTGGAAGCGCCGGAGGTGCCTCAACCATCACTCAACAGCTTGCTAAATTACTTTTCACGCTTCAGGAAAGGGAACGCATTGCGCAGCTCAGAGCAGAAGGAAAAGATGTACCGGAAGCGGGCGGGGGACTGAAAAAGCGCCTCATGGAGAAGGTAAAGGAAAACATCATCGCCATCCGCCTGGAGGAACGATACACGAAAGAAGAGATCATTACCATGTATCTCAACCAATTCGACTTCCTCTACAATGCTGTTGGGATCGAGAACGCCGCAAAAGTTTACTTCAATAAAAAACCGATCGATCTTACCAAATCAGAGGCTGCTATGCTTGTTGGGATGTGTAAGAATCCGTCCCTTATCAACCCTTATACTTATCAGATAAAAAACTACAGGGCAAAGATCGCTTCTCAAAAAGGAGTGTCTCTTGAAAGCGTTTCGGAAGCTGAGATCCAAGAATTAAGATCCAGAGATTCTTTAACCGCCGCGAACCGAAGAAATCAGGTGTTGTTCCAGTGGAAGAAAAATACAAACAAGAAAAATCCGGCCCTTAAAAATGAGCTGACGCAAGAAGAGTACGACAAGTATTCGCAACAGGCAATCAAAACGGATTATCAGGTAGTCGACCACAAGCAAGGGATTGCACCCTATTTCCGTGAGTCCCTTAGAGCTGAGTTAACGGAGCTGTTCTCTGAAAAAAATGAAGACGGATCCTACAAGATCGCCAAGAAAGATGGTACACCGTACAACGTTTATAGCGATGGATTAAAGATCTATACGACGATAAACGTCAGACTGCAGCAGTATGCAGAAGAAGCTGTCAGGAAACATTTGAAAGAAGACCTCCAACCGGAGTTCACGAAGAACAATAAAAAAATGAAGCGTTTCCCGTTCGCGGACTACGAAGTTACCGACGAACGTGTGGAAAGTTTAATGAAAAAAGGGCGCAAGAATTCGGATAGATACCGCATGCTAAAGGATCAAGGCTTGAGTGAGGGCGAGATCATGAAATCATTTGATATCCCTACCCCGATGCGCATCTTCTCGTATGAAGGTGAGATCGATACCATCATGACACCGAACGATTCGATCCGTTATTATAAAAACTTATTGCGCGCCGGACTTCTTTCCATTGAACCATCCACCGGATTCATCAAAGCATGGGTAGGTGGCGTTGACTTCAATTACTTCGCGTATGATCAGGTAAAACTGGGTAAACGACAGGTAGGTTCGACTATCAAACCGTTCGTTTACGCCACGGCCATTTCAATGGGAGTTGTGAAGCCTTGTACCAAATTTACTGAGGGTAGCTCATACTGTGTGGACGTTTATGGCGGGAATGGTGAAGTGCTCAATAGATGGTGTCCACGCGGAGATATTCCTAAAAACGGAACCGTTGCATCCGGTCTGGCGATCTCTTCCAACCCTATTACCGTTGCCGTAATGTCCAAGATGGGTGGCTACTCGGGACCGAAAACTATTTCGAAACTTCTGGGGGAAGCAGATATTCACCTTCGTCCGGAAGATGAAGTACCTTCCATGTGTCTTGGGATCATGGACCTTTCGCTATTTGAAATGGTTGGTGGACAATCCATGTTCGTGAATGAAGGGATCTTTACACGCCCTTCTACTATTATGCGCATTGAAGACAGAAACGGAAACGTGATCTACAGTGCAGAGCCGTACGCCAAAGAAGTCCTCAATGCGAATGTAGCCTACACCACACTGGAGATGATGAAGGGTGTTATCCAATTCGGTACGTCTACAAGTCTTAAGTGGCATCCGAAATGGGGAGGATTGGACTATCCAATTGCCGGTAAAACGGGAACAACTCAGAACAACTCTGATGGTTGGTTCATGGGACTAACTCCTGATCTGGTAACAGGTGTTTGGGTAGGTGCCGAAGATCGAGATGTGCGCTTCCGTTCCATGACATGGGGACAAGGAGCACGCATGGCTCTTCCGATCTGGGGTTATTACATGCAAAAGGCCTACAAAGACCCAACATTAAAACTATCTAAGGAAGATTTTGAAGTTCCGGTTGGTTATGATCCTGAACAATTCGGTTGTGAGGAGGATCGTCCGATCCAAATGCCAGACTGGGGAATAGATTGATAATAAAGCTTATGAATAAAGTAGTAAATAACGTAGAAGAAGCACTTGATGGAATCAAGGACGGTATGACCTTGATGCTCGGTGGTTTTGGTTTATGTGGAATTCCGGAAAACTCCATTGCACAGCTTGTAAAAATGGGAGTAAAGGATCTTACATGTATTTCAAATAATGCAGGTGTAGATGATTTCGGATTAGGCCTGCTCTTGCAGGGTAAACAGATCAAGAAAATGATCTCTTCCTATGTGGGTGAAAATGATGAATTTGAGCGTCAAATGCTTTCCGGTGAGTTAGAGGTGGATCTGATTCCTCAAGGATCGTTAGCAGAAAGATGCAGAGCGGGAGGAGCAGGAATACCTGCCTTCTTTACACCGGCAGGATATGGTACAGAAGTAGCTGAAGGTAAGGAAGTGCGCATCTTCAATGGTAAACCGCACATCCTTGAATCGGCTTTGACAGCAGACTATGCGATCGTTAAAGCTTGGAAAGGTGATACGGAAGGAAACCTGGTTTTCAAAGCAACAGCTCGTAACTTCAATCCAATGATGGCGATGGCGGGTAAGATCACCATTGCTGAGGTTGAAGAGCTGGTTCCTGCAGGAGAGCTCGACCCAAATTTTATTCATACCCCGGGAATATTTGTTCAGCGCATATTCAAGGGAGAGAAATTCGAAAAACGCATTGAGCAGAGAACTGTTCGTCCAAAAGTATAAATACGATGGCATTAGATAAAAATGGTATTGCGCAGCGGATTGCGCAGGAATTAAGAGACGGTTGGTATGTAAACCTCGGTATTGGAATTCCAACGTTGGTTGCGAACTACATTCCTGAAGGAATTGAGGTAGAATTTCAATCGGAGAACGGTATTTTGGGAATGGGGCCATTTCCTTTTGAAGGAGAGGAGGATGCTGACCTGATCAACGCAGGTAAACAAACGATTACCGCCCGCAAGGGAGCAGTGTTCTTTGATTCGGCTACATCTTTTGCCATGATCCGTGGTCAGCATGTTCAGCTGACAGTACTAGGGGCTATGGAAGTGGCACAAAACGGTGACATCGCGAACTGGAAAATTCCGGGGAAAATGGTGAAGGGTATGGGAGGTGCAATGGACCTTGTCGCTTCCGCTGAAAACATTATTGTTGCCATGATGCACACGAATCGCGCTGGAGAATCAAAGATCCTAAAAGAATGTACGCTGCCCCTGACCGGTGTTGGCTGTGTTAAGAAGGTTGTTACTGATCTTGCAGTATTGGAGATCAAGGATGGTAAATTTCATTTGATCGAACGTGCTCCGGGCGTTAGCGTGGAAGAGATCATAGCGAAGACGGAAGGTGATCTGGTTGTTCCGGATCATGTTCCTGAAATGAAGCTGTAAATAAAGCATTGAAATAAAAAACCGCAGGACACATCTTGCGGTTTTTTTATTGTTTGTAGAAATTCATTTCGTCCAAATATTTGAAGACCGACTCTGTCAACAAATACCGCACATCATGACCTGAACGGATGGCGTTTCGAATAAAACTTGAAGAGAGGCGCATTACCGGCACATCACTGCACATCACGACATTTCGATGTCCGCTAAAACTGTTGTCCTCTGAGACAGGATCATTTGTGAGGTCTTGTTCTTCCTGAACAGTTAGGGCACGAGGATAGACATAAAGCTTATGATTGCTCAGGATCTGCTCATGGTTTCTCCATTTCTTAAATGTGCGCAGATTATCTTCTCCCATGATCAGTGAAAACTCATTGGAAGGGTACTTTTCCTTTAAATATGCCAGCGTAGTTGCCGTATAACTCGGCTTCGGTAGCTTGAATTCTATATCTGTTGCTTTCAAGCGTTCATTACCCTCTATCGCGATCTTTACCAGCGCAAGTCTATGATAATCTGCCAACAAGGTCTTCTTGTCTTTTAAGGGATTTTGAGGGGACACTACCATCCATACCTCATCCAGATCAGTATAATCCGCCATATAATTAGCGATGATCAAATGCCCAACATGAATGGGGTTAAACGTACCGAAATACAGGCCGACTCTCATTACTTCTTTAGAAATTCAACAACCAGTTCTTTTGCTTTTTCTACCGCTTTTTCAAGATCATCATTGATCAGGATATAATCAAATTCCTTGGCAAAAGACAATTCCTTATTCGCCTTTTCCATCCGTTGATTGATCTTTTCTTCGGTTTCAGTACTTCTAAATCTCAAGCGTTTTTCCAGCTCCTCATAGCTGGGTGGTTGAACGAAAATTGCGAGCGCATTATCCTGAAACTGTTTCTTCAGATTTAAGCCCCCTACAACATCCACATCAAAGATCACAGCTTTCCCTTCGGACCAGATGCGTTCAATTTCAGAGCGCAATGTACCGTAGAAGTTATCTCTGTATACTTCTTCCCATTCAACGAAAGCGCCTTCCTTAATCTTTTGTTTGAACCCTTCGATTCCCAGGAAGTGATAATCCTTACCGTCTACTTCATTGGGCCTTGGACCCCTGCTACATGCGGAAACAGAAAATTCCAATCCAAGATCCATGGCTAAAAGCCTGTGTACGATCGTCGTTTTTCCTGCTCCTGATGGCGCAGAAAATATAACGCATTTACCACCTTTCTTACTATCCATGTTTGCTATTACGGTAAAACCTATAAAGTGTTCAAGATTTGCTCTTTAATTTTCTCCAAAGCATCTTTCATCGCTATCACGAGCTTTTGCATATCCGCATGATAGCTCTTCGACCCCAAGGTGTTTATCTCTCTTCCAATCTCTTGCGAGATAAATCCCAATTTCTTACCCGGTTCATCCTCCAACATCGTCTCTTCGAAATAACCCAAGTGATTCAGCAAGCGCATTTTCTCTTCACTGATATCCATTTTCTCGATGTAGAAGATCAGCTCTTGCTCAAAGCGATTTTCATCGTGTCCATTGAGATCCTCCAGTGCTTTTCGCATGCGTTCACGCACGATCTCAATTCGAGTATTTTCGTATTTCGGCACTTCAGCCAATGCTGCACGAATTTCAGTTATGCGCAACGTAAATTCTTGTTTGAGCTCTGCTCCTTCCTTCTCTCTAAAGTCATTCAGGTCGAGCAAAGCAGCGCGCAATAACTCCACCAATGCTTTCTTGTCGTTTTCGTCCAATTCATTCTTCGGTGTATCAATCACCTCAGGCATTCGCATTACTACACTCAACAGGTCATTCGAAGATACTCCTGCTTCATCAGCAAGCTCCTTCAGTTCAAGAAGATACTTCTTAGCAAGCTCTTTGTTGATCACTGCTGAATCTTGGTCTGCATTGTTTTCGACGTTTATGTTGCAGTCCACTTTCCCCCTGACGAGCACAGCACCAATTTCTTTGCGCAGCTCACCATCCATTTCCTTGAAGGAATTCGGCAATCGCAGATTCAGATCCATTCCCTTACTATTCAGGGAACGTACTTCGATGGTTACCTTGTTACCACCGATCACACCTTCGGCTTTTCCAAAGCCGGTCATTGAACGCATCATATGCAAATGTAGCTATTCTCACAGAAGTAAAACACTTCGTAAGATTTGACTTGAGGTCACCAACTGGCAAAGAATTTGTAATTTGACTGTTCTTAATTTAAGAACATGAAATACATACAATTTCTATCACTCTTAATGATACTCTTTGCCTGTGGACAATCGAAAAACTATGTCGACACGCAGCATAACAGTATGAATTCACTGGATTGGGATGGGCGCTATTACGGTAAATTGTCGTGT
>SBGS01000273.1 GCA_006226555.1 Bacteroidota bacterium | reverse complement strand
GGAGGGGCACCAATGGTGGATGTAGCACTATATGTAACAGAAGATGTTTTTTCAGAGACTCTCGCAGAGGAGTTCAACCTTGTTCAGGCTTTGGAAAGATGTGATGTTCAGGGCGTACAGGTCGTAAATATTTCTCTCGGGTATACGGAGTTTGATGATCCTATGGAGAACCATTCCTTCTCAGATCTTGACGGAAATACCACAATAGCAGCCCAGGGTGTAAATACGGCTGTGTCAAAAGGTATTGTGGTTGTGGCTGCAGCAGGAAACTCCGGACCAAATATGATCTCAACACCATGTGACGCGGATAGTTGTCTCTGTATTGGTGCAGTTGATAATCAAGGAAATTACGCGCCATTTTCTTCCGTAGGGCCAAATGCAGATAATCAGGTCAAACCTGACGTTGCTGCTACGGGTTGGAACACTTGGATCGTTTCAGATAGTGAGCTCATTGTTCAGGGAAGCGGTACATCCTTTGCCTCTCCTATGCTGGCCGGTGGGGTGGCATGTTTGATCCAGGCGCATCCAACAATGAGTGTTTATCAGATCATTCAGGCGGTGCGTGAAAGTGGAAGTCAGTACGCAACTCCTGACAACTATTTGGGTTACGGAATAGCTGATTTTTGTGTGGCCCATCAGTTTTTAACTGATCAGAGCTTGAATTTGGAGGAATTGACAGAAGAATTGGTGATCTATCCTAACCCGGTTCAAGGGGAGCTAAGTGTCGAAGGAGTTTCTCCCGGAGAACAAATCATTATAGCGGATGTTTTAGGAAGGATCGTATCTGTTGTTAACCTTCCGGTTAGTAAAAGTCTGGATGTTTCTCAACTGGAAGCCGGGCGATATTTGCTAAAAATCGGACAGCGATCGGTTTCTTTTGTAAAGCAGTGATCAGCCTAAAAGCGCAAGAATCTTTTTGCAGTTCTCGCGAGTAGAATAATTTTCCCTGAGAAAGGCGATCCTTTCATCATATTCAATTTCACTTAAGGGCCGTTCAAGACGATCATTTACCAGATCTCTGTAGTCATCTACGATCAAAGCAAGGTCGCAGAATGGAACAAGATCCGTTCCCTCGATCATTTTATGATTTACCACTACATGCCCACTTGTATTTAATGCATGTATCAATTTGAGCTTTACTCCTGTGGACTGCTCAGTATAAAGTACGTGAACCCGGGCTTTGTGTAATAGCTTGCTAAGCTCTTCCTCACTTGGGTTTGAGATCAGTTTTATGTGATGCTGGACGCAAAGGTCCTGAATACTTTTTGAGGGCCGCTTGCCGGCAACAACAAATTGATCGCATGCTTTTAGTGGAATGAAAACCTGATTAACGAGCCAGTGAACAGCGGATTCATTTTCCGCCACAGATAAGTTTCCATGGTATAAACAGAAAGGATCCGTAGTCGAATATTCTTCGAAAACTATTTCTGCCGTAGAAGCCGGTAGTACCTGCACTGGACGTGAATACACAAGCAGTTTTTTGGCGTCACTTTCCTTGATGGCTAAAATATGGTCCGCATGTTTCAATACCGACTCATATCGTTTCAGTTTTTTGGCTTCAGTATTGAAGAATCGCTTTCTCCATCCGCTGCTTTGCTTACCCAGAGCAAGATAGTATTCATGCTCAATGTTGTGCATTCGTACAATTTTCAAACGACTTTTTAATCGTTCATCAGGAAGAAAGAAGCACGTGTGTAATCCTTCGAAAAGAATGGGGTAATCGTCCTTTAGCAAATTGCGAATAAGGTGTCTGGAATCTCTTGATTTAACAATAAAGGGTAGTCGGGATAAACTGTCGGCTACATTTCTTTTTCGTTTATAATAGTTGATCGATGAAACATATTTCTTTAGCTCGTCCTGCATTCCTCGACCGTATTCAAAACAATGGAGATGTATTTTGACACCAAGGGCATGCAATGCCTTGATTCGGTAGAAAATATCGATCGCGCCGCCATAATCTGCCGGAAATGGAACATCAAATGAAACGATATGTAGATTTTTCCCTTCCAATTAAATGTAGATCTGTTTTAAAGTCTGACACTCGTGTTCCCAGCTTTCATGACGTGCTGCTTTAGCACAATTTTCTCTATAACGTTCTAGATCGTCAGGGTTGTTTAGAAGCTCATTAATTGTGTTTACAAGTATTTCAACGGATAGATCTTGAAGCACAACACCGATCTCGTACTGTTCTATCAATTCCTTCACCGCTTTGATCGGGGTGGCCACGATGGGTGTTTCTCCATGAATGTAATCAAACACCTTATTCGGTAATGAAAGGGCGTAATTTTGATTTGTGGCACGGTCTAGTGTTAATCCGATATCGGCGTAATAGGTGTAATTCATCATTTTATCATATACCTGCTTACCAAAGAACAACACCTTCTCATCCAGGCCAAAGTCTTTCACATATTTTTTTAGCTGAGGCACTACATCACCATCACCAACGATCATTAATACAGCATCAATATGTTGCATGGCCTCAACAGCTTCCTCCGCACCGCGATGGATATTGATGCCGGCACCTTGGATAATGATCAAGGGTTTATTTTCGGGAATTCCCAATTCTTCTTTTGAAAATAATTTTTTCGGTTTCCAAGTGGGAGAAATGTTGCGCACTACCTTAACTGGAACACCATATTTATTCGCATAGATGTCTGCAATGGACTGATTAACCGTGTAAACGAATTTCAGTTTTGGGAAGATGTACCTCTCGATACGAAGCCATATAGAGCGCACCTTTGGTCTGTTCAGGAGTTCGGGCACCTCGGTGAAATACTCATGAGTGTCGTAAACCAACTTCACCTTTCGTTTAAATCTGGAAGCTAGATAGTTGGCTAAAAGCGTATCGAGATCATTGGAAACATAGAGATCTGCTTTTCGAAAGAGCAGGAAAAAAAACAAGCGAAGGTTATAACTAGCATAAAAAAGAGGACCCTTCTCAAAAAGCAATTTCATGCGGTGGGTAGCATATGCTCTTTCATCGAGCGCAGGACTGTCTTTTTTTCTTCTTCCGACCAAAGTTACCTTGTATCCATGATCTGACAGAAATGTACAAACCTTGTGTACACGTTGATCAGTGTAAAGATCATTTGTAACAGAAACAAAGGCAACCGGTTTCCGATTCATGGATCGAAGATAAATATTACGCGAAGATTAGGATGAATAGCAGGGTATATCCGGCGATCACAAGTGTTGACAAAATAGAAACAAGGATGATCAAGCTCTTCGCCATTTTCAGCCTTTTTTCACCGAGCTCGGTGATGTATCTTGAACGACTTCCTCTTGAATATTGAACAGCCCCCAGAATTAACAGTGTAATGGCAACAGCTAACATTGGCAAAAAGAAGACGGCGACTAATGTAGTAACGAAAGCTGCTAATAATTCGCTATATGCCAATAAAGCATGTCTTTCAGCCCTCATTGCCTGTACGATCTTATCATTTTGATCAGGTTCATCTTCTTTTACCCGTTTCGTCTCAGGAATTGATTGAATTCCAACATTTTGTTCTTCAACTGGTATTTCTTCCGAAATGCTTGCCTGATCTTGACTTGACGAATAGGTATGCTCAACTTTTTCCCCATCAACAGCATGGAACACCGCTTGTTCTTCACGGGCAATGGGCTCTCGATTTTCGCTAATATTTACTATTTCTGCAGGAACCTTTTTTATCCTACTAACATGGCAAGATGTAATGAGAAGAGTGATAAATAGTATGTAGATCAGTTTCATGTTCCTGTATTAACGGGATTTCTTCCTTTTTAGTTTGTTTTGGGAAGTAGTTTT
>SBGS01000167.1 GCA_006226555.1 Bacteroidota bacterium | reverse complement strand
GAGAATATTATCGATCATATGCTCAAGGCGGGCATTTTCACTTACGGCTTTACTTACAAGCTCATTTGTTTGATCTTTACTCAGGTCTCTTTTGAGAACAGTTTGAAGATAAAGCTTGTTCGCAGCCAAGGGCGTCTTTAATTCGTGCGTTACGGAGAGTAAAAAGTTCTTTTGGCGCGCAGTAAGCTTCAGCTCGCGAAGAATTGATCTTCTAATCTGCCAGATACCAATGATCAGAAGCAATAGGAAGACGGCTCCCTCTCCCATGATCATGACAATGCGCTTTCCTATATTGGAATTTTCCTGGCTGACCTCTCCTGTTAATTGGATGATGTGATAGCCCCACCATATAAACTGGATCACGACATATGCGCTTAAGACATAAAATATGATCGCAGTTCTTCTGTTCATTTAATAGGCTCTTTCGTTCTTTCCTTCTTTCCAGTTGATGAAGGCCTTGTTCACAACCTTATTACCTCCGGGAGTAGGATAGTTTCCTGTAAAGTACCAATCTCCGGTGTTACCCGGACAAGCACTGTGTAGGTTGTCGACTGTTTGATATACGATCTGAACTTCAGCTTGAATTCCCTCAGGAGTAAGCAATTCAGAAATTTTATCAGAGACTTCTTCGTAAGAGAAGTGTTCGTAGATCTCCTTTACATAATTCTTGATCTGTTCCTTAGGGAGTTTCTCCTGTGCTTTACACTTCTGATATACCTCTTCAATAACGTGTTCTTTATTGTGATCCTTCAGTAGTGCTATCGCAGCTTCAAAGGCAATGAAGTCACCCATTTTGGCCATATCGATACCGTAACAGTCCGGGAAGCGGATCTGAGGAGCAGAGGAAACAACAACGATCTTCTTTGGCTCAAGACGATCCAACATGCGAAGAATGGATTGCTTAAGTGTCGTACCTCGCACGATACTGTCATCGATAACCACGAGATTATCTTGTTTTCTCTTTATAGAACCATAAGTGATGTCATAAACGTGCGCTACGAGATCATTTCTTGAATCATCCTGAGTAATAAACGTCCTTAGCTTGGCATCTTTGATGGCGATCTTTTCAATTCGGGCACGTTGAAGTAAAATTTCGCGAACCTTATCCGGATCAGGATTTGCTCCCAGATCGGTGATCTGTTTGATCTTGCGTTCATTGAGCACATCTTCAAGTCCTTTGATCATTCCATAGAATGAAACTTCGGCGGTATTTGGAATAAAGGAGAAAACTGAATTATCCAGATCGTTACCGATAGCTTTCATTACATCGGGCACAATAAGTCTTCCCAGCTGCTTTCGTTCTTCATAGATCTCGAAATCACTTCCTCTTGAGAAATATATGCGTTCAAAAGAACACTTTGCAGGAGCTTTTGGCGCGTTGATCTCAATTTCATTTACGGAACCAGACTTTTTGATGATCAGGGCATGACCAGGTGTAAGTTCCTTGATACTTTCCTGTTTCAGATTAAATGCCGTTTGGATTACAGGTCGCTCAGACGCCACAACACAAATCTCATCATCTTCATACCAATATGCTGGTCTGATCCCAGAAGGATCACGCAATACGAATGCATCACCGTGACCGAAAAGACCTGCCATGGCATAACCGCCATCCCAGTCTTCGGAAGCGCGTTTTAGAATGCGCTCGATATTTAAATTGTTGGCAATGCGTTTATAGATCTCTTCGTTACTATATCCCTGAGGTTTTAGCTGATCGTACATCTCGTTGTTCTCAACATCGAGGAAGTGACCGATCTTTTCAAGTACAGTAACGGTATCTGATTTTTCTTTCGGGTGCTGACCAACATGAAGTAACACTTCGAAAAGTTCATCAACATTCGTGAGGTTAAAGTTACCCGCAACAACCAGGTTACGTGTGATCCAGTTATTCTGGCGTAAAAAAGGATGACAACTCTCAATAGAGTTACGTCCAAATGTCCCGTATCTGAGGTGACCCAAAAAGAGCTCTCCGGTGAATCCGGCATTCTTTTTAAGGTAGTCAATGTCTTTCAGCTTGGAAGGATCCTCTTTTTCGATCTGACTAAAGCGATCATTGATGTGATCAAAAATATCTTGAATGGGTTTGCTGTCGATAGATCTGTATCTTGAAATGTAGCGTTCACCCGGAAGCATGTCGAACTTGATGTTAGCAAGTCCGGCTCCGTCCTGGCCGCGGTTGTGCTGTTTTTCCATCAAGAGATGGAGCTTATTCACACCGTAAAAGGCAGAACCGTATTTTTCCAGATAGTATTCAAGGGGCTTTTTTAATCTTAGAAGTGCAATACCGCACTCGTGTTTGATCGCATCACTCATTTCGGACTCTTCTCAATTGAAGTGCAAAGTTACAATTATCTGACGTTGTAGCGCATCATTTTTCTGCTCGATATTGGCAACCAATGTTACGTTTTAACCGATTTATTAGTGAACAGTTGGATTAAATGGTGTTTGTCGTTTATTCTACTGTTCCGATATCAGTGGAAAATGTCGTAAATTTCAGTTTTGATGCGCATAATTGCCTACATAGCACTATTCCTTATGCCTTTACTTGCTTTTGGGCAGAACGAAGTATGGATGCATCCCAATGTCGGGCAGTGGCAAGATCCCTCAGATTTCAAGATCGATCTTCAAAATGGTTCAGGTTTTATAGAAGAGAATGGGATGTCATTTGTATTCACGAATTGGGATAGACATTCGCATGAGGAACAGCATGAAGAGGAAGATATTTTGTTCCATGCCATTAAAACGAAATTTCTTGGTTCGAATACGCAATTGAACAGGAAGACAGATAATCGGTCTGAATCTTACAGAAATTATTTTTTGGGATCCGATAAATCGAGATGGAGATCAAAAGTTCACAGCTTCAAGGAGGTTCGCTATGACCGACTATACGACGGTATCGATATCCTTTACGAAACATCAAATGATGTTCTGGAATATTCTTTTGTGATCGCGCCTGGGAATGATCCTGCGGTGATCAAAAGAGAAATAGAAGGCCAGAATGAGTTATTTATTGATGAATCAGGGAACTTACACATACTGCATAGTTTTGGAGAGATCATAGAGTCAGCTCCTGTTGCATGGACTGTTCATAACGGAAAAAGAAGAGCTGTTCCGGTTCAATTTGAGTTGAACGAGAACATATTGCAATTTAAATTTCCGAGTAATTACTCCAGGAGTGATACGCTCATCATTGATCCCGTTTTGACATTTTCAACCTTTAGTGGTTCTACGGTGGATAATTGGGGTTTCACCGCTACTCCTGATTTAAACGGAAATCTCTTCGGAGCGGGTGTAGCAATGGGTACCGGTTATCCGGTTTCACCCGGTGTTTATGATCCAACCTTCAATGGCGGTACGATAGACGTAAGTATTTCTAAGTTTAATACGAATGGTACGACATTGTTATATAGTACCTACTATGGCGGCTCGCAGTCTGAAACTCCCAACAGTATTGTGTGTAGCTCAACAGGAGAGCTATATGTTTTTGGCGTAACATCCAGCTCTAACTTACCAATGGGTCCTAATCCATATGATGGCTCATACAATGGTGGACCATCACTTGCGAACAACGTTACGAATAACCTTGGGTTTACTAATGGATCGGATCTCTATGTTGCCCGCTTCAGCGCTGATGGGACGTCACTTTTGGGTGCCACTTACATTGGTGGTAGTGGAAATGACGGCTGTAATATTTCCAGCCTAAAATTTAATTATGGAGATCAGTTCAGAGGAGAGATCGTTCTGGATGCTCAAGATAATGTATATGTCGCTTCTATGACTCAATCGGG
>SBGS01000043.1 GCA_006226555.1 Bacteroidota bacterium | reverse complement strand
CTGATGGAATTGAAGTTTATTGCAGTGTTATCGCCTGTATATGCTGTGAAAATATAGCCTGAATCAGGTTGTTGTTTGAACTCAACCGGTGCATTGAATTCGATCTCACCTTGGCCGCTTGACATTTTTGTGGCATAGATCGTAAAGAAAGATATGCCTCCTTTAAAATGTAGGTCGCGCGTTTCAAAGTGATCTATTCTGTTGAGGTATTTACTTTCAGGGATCCTTTCCATTCCGGTGGATTTCGGTAAATGGATGAGCTGGAGGTCCTTGAAATCAATGTATGCATAATCGATCTTTTCATCGAAGAGACCTTTTTCAAATTGCCTGTAGTCGTCTAGCTTAAAGTCACCTTTAATGTTTGTGCGTTCCCCAACTTTGATTCGGACATCATCAAATTCAAGGTCCGGAACTTTGTTCTTAATGCCGCCGGCCAACTGGATCTTTCCTGATAATCCATCCAGATTTGGAGCGAAATACGTAATATCTTTCAGTTCGAGGTAGCTACTGTCAATTCGACCATCAAATGCTACACTATCCACAAAGGAGTAGAAGGAGTAATAGGAAGGTGATCTCAATCCGAATTTATTAGCATAAATTCTCGAATCCGGAGTTTCAAGTACTAGTTTATTAAGCTGAACTCCCTTTGAGGTAATAGACGCATAGGATCTAAGATCCTTCACTACAAAACCACACTTTTCCTTCGCGCTCACATGCTTTATCTGTCCTGAGAAATTGCGATCTACGATCTTGATATCCTCTACTTTTGCATAGATATGACTGGTCTGAAGGTGCCAGTAATCCATCCCGGAATCCATAGGAGACTTTCTGTAATCATCATAGCGAAATGTTCCATCGATCAAGTCAACTGACGCGAGATTAATGTAAACACTGCTTCGCTTCTTTTTCGGCTTATAGAAGTAGGAACGAATAAATTCGAAATTTGCCACACCTGCTGTGTCCTTTTTGATCCAGATATTTGGCCGGGTGAGTTCAACATCGCCAAGGGCGAATTTCTTTTTTGCAATATCTATGGATTCGATTCCAGCCAGAAGTCTTTCTGCAAATAGGAGTGTGTCTTCGTCTCTGTCTTCAATGCAGAGTTCATGTATGGCAAATCGATTAATGAAGACGATCGAAACCTTTTCAACAGTAACTTTCGTTTGAAGCTCATTGGAAAGATACGCGGCAGCTTGCTGTGCAAGATAGGTCTGAACCAGCGGACTCCTGATAATGAAAGCAAAAACAATGCTCAGAAGTAGTATCCACTCGATCAGTATACCGAGCGCTCTTCCTGAGAATTTGATTAGCTTTGTCATCCTTAACAAAATTACGTAAAGTGGCAGAAAAAGATACGTTCATATTGGCGATTGAGTCATCTTGCGACGACACCTCTGCTGCTGTGTGCAAAAATGAAACCATTCTTTCCAATGTTGTAGCGAATCAGGAAGTCCATAAATTATATGGAGGAGTGGTGCCTGAACTCGCCAGCAGAGCGCACATGAAGCACATTTTACCTGTTGTAAAAACAGCATTGGATAAGGCGCAGACCAGAATTGAAGACATTGATGCTATTGCGTTTACAAAAGGACCTGGTCTTTTAGGTTCTTTACTCGTTGGTGTTTCCTTTGCGAAATCAATAGCGCTGGCTCTTAATAAGCCGCTTGTTGATGTGAACCACATGTATGCACATGTTCTAGCACATTTCATAGATGATGAGAGCAAGAGCAAACCTGAATTCCCTTTCATTTGCTTGACGGTTTCAGGTGGTCATACTCAGCTCATACTTGTCAGAGATTACCTGGAAATGGAAGTGATCGGTTCTACGCTCGATGATGCAGCAGGTGAGGCATTTGATAAAATTGCCAAGCTACTTGGTTTCCCTTATCCCGGTGGACCATTGATTGACCGTCATGCGAAGCAGGGAGATGCTACAAGATTTAAATTTAACAAACCAAGAATCGAAGGATACAATTATAGCTTTAGCGGTCTGAAAACATCGGTTATGAATTTTTTGAATTCAGAGACTCAAAAAGATCCTGATTTCATTAAAAATAATCTGGAAGACCTATGTTCTTCGGTCCAGCATGTGATCATTGAAATACTTTTTGATAAACTTGAAAAGGCTATTAAGGATTTTAAAATCAAGGACATAGCTGTAGCTGGTGGTGTTTCTGCCAACAGTGGTCTTCGAAGTGGCTTGGAAGGTTTAGGAATCCAATATGGAATAAATGCACACATTCCAAAATTCGAGTACTGTACAGATAATGCAGCTATGATTGCGATAACAGGGAAGTTTATGTTTGAAAAAAGGATGTTTGCTGACCAAAGAGTCTCTGCTTCAGCCAGACTGCCTTTTCGTCCTTAATAAACGTTATTCTGTTCAATTGGATTAAAATTTCTCGAGGTCAACTTGCATTCGTATCTAAATAATTGTATTTTAATGTGCTAACTCTTAGATCGAACGCCATGCAAGCTACATTAAAACCAACTCTAATTGAAAAGGAATCTATCAATTCCTTGTCCTTCAGTGATCGTAAGACTGTGAAACAACATCCGGAGCTGGAAGAACAGCTAAAGAACGCTACCCGCCTGGGAAATGCGTTCCATGGGAAAGTTACCATCCTTTTCGAAGATGACGAAGGATTGAAGCGTGTTGACACAACGATTTGGGCTCACGGATCCAAGTATATCTGTTTAAAAGGTGGAATTTGGCTTCCAATTTCTCGCATTGTCGAAGTAAAATATTGATCTTGGGATTTCAAGCATAATTGTTATTTATCGAACCTGTTTCTTCCGGTGAATTCGTATTTTTGAGAAAATGAATTACCATGATCAGGTTGTTGATTCTTGTATCCTTTATAACGCTTACACAATCTAGACTTTCTGCTCAGATAGAGTGGGACTTTACGTTCAATGCTCAAACAGAGGAAGTTGAACTTAGAGCAAAGCTGGATGAAGGTTGGCATTTATACAGTCAACGCATCGAGAATGACCTCGGTCCCATTCCTACTTCCATTTTATTCAAAACAAGTGATTGTTTTAAATTGATCGGTAAAACGAATGAGCCGGAGTCAATTCAGGCGTATGACCCGAACTTTGAAGGAGAGCTTAATTTCTTTGAACACGAAGTTGTATTTACGCAGAAAGTAAGAACTTCTCCTGAGTGTAAGATAAACGGTGCAGTTGATTACATGATCTGCAACGAAACAATGTGTTTACCTCCAACCGTAGTGGAATTTTCAATTAAGATCGAAGAATAATGATGAAGAATTTTAGCCGTTACATGCTAGGTCTAATGCTGATATTACTCAGTGTTAGTAATACAAATGCGCAACTTGAATTTCCGGAGGATAAGGTTAAGTGGAAGTTCACTGTTGAACAAAATGGCGATGAAGCAACGGTGATCGGTACGATCACGATGGTAGAGCATTGGCATATTTACGCAGCCAATCTTCCCGAAGGCAATATGGCCATACCAACGATGATCAAGCTCAAATCGAGTGACAAATTCAAAACGGTTGGTAAGATCACAGAGCCAAAACCTATTTTCGTCCATGACGAATTAGCAGATGAGGATCTGTATTATCATAGCCACACTGTTAAGCTCAAGCAGAAAATAAAAGTTTTAAGCACTGAGGATTTCACGATCCAGGGTGTGTTTTCATTTCAAACTTGTGACGATAGTCATTGTCTACCTCCTTATGATGCTGAGTTTAGTGTAAAGGTAAAAGGTGTTCAAAGTAGCACATCTTCGAATAATACCATTCAACCGGAAAACTCGGACAC
>SBGS01000126.1 GCA_006226555.1 Bacteroidota bacterium | reverse complement strand
TTTTCTTCGTTCATAAAGAAAACTACTCTTAACGTGTGTTTTGGCTGATAGCCAAGTGTCTTCAGTGTTCGCATTGCTTCAAGCGAATGAATGATCCCTGCGCCGTCATCATGAGCGCCTTCACCGGTGTCCCAAGAGTCGAGATGCCCACCAAACGTGATGTACTCGTTCGGATTTACACTTCCTTTTAATTCTCCTATTACATTGTGTGATAATTTATCAGGGAATCGTTTGCAATCCATTTCGAGGATAAATTCGACTTTCCCAGATCTGATCGCTTCAGCCAATAGCTCAGCATCTTTGGTTGATACCGCTGCTGCAGGTATTTTCTTGATGTCATCGTTGTAGTACATCGATCCAGTATGCGGATGTTCATCGATAGGCATTCCAAGCGAACGAATGATAACGGCCACAGCTCCTTTTTTAGCACTTTCTATACCTCCCATTCCTCTGATCGGATAACATCCTCCATATGAACGAAATGTATTGATCTGTTTTTCATCCATGACCTGATTGAGGAAAACGATCTTTCCTTCCACTTCTTTTGGATCAGCATTCTTTAGATCATCGAGATGGTCGAACATGATCATTTCAGCCTGTAAAACACCATCGGTACCAATGGAACCTCCCAATGCGAGGATATTCACTTTGTGTAATAGGCCATCGGTAGTTTGATACCACCCGGCTTCTGTTGTGCCTCTTTCCCAATGTGGCACCATAACTTCCTGAAGATATACGGTATCAAAATGATAAGACTTCATCACTCGGTATCCCCATCTAACGGCCATTTCCGCTTCAGCAGACCCCGAAAGTCTTGCACCGATCTCCTTGCATAGATAACGAAGGTCTTCATATGCTCTCCCATTGGAGAGAACCTCGTCGTGTATCTTACGAATGAAAGTTGAATCCTCTTCTGTTGTCTGAGCTGTCGAATAAACAGGGGACAATAACATCAGCCAAAGCGTGAAATGTGTGAATATCTTGTTCATGAATACGAATATAAGGAGACTTAACTATTTCCCTTTTCGGTCATAAGATTATCTTTGTCGAAAAAAGAAATAGATGTCTCTAAAATGTGGAATTGTTGGATTACCGAATGTTGGAAAGTCCACGTTATTTAATTGTCTGTCGAATGCGAAAGCACAGTCTGCTAATTATCCCTTTTGTACGATTGAACCAAATATCGGAACGATCTCTGTTCCGGATGCGCGGTTAAATAAATTAGAGGAATTAGTTAATCCTGAACGTGTTGTTCCTGCTACGATGGAAATCGTGGATATTGCCGGTCTTGTAAAGGGAGCATCAAAGGGTGAAGGACTCGGAAATCAATTCCTCGCAAACATTAGAGAGACGGATGCCATTATTCATGTGCTGAGATGTTTTGATGATGGTAACGTTGTGCACGTTGACGGTTCTGTTGATCCGGTTAGAGATAAGGAGGTGATCGACACAGAGCTGCAATTGAAAGATCTTGAATCGATTGAGAAGAAAATAACATCACTTGCCCGAGTGATCAAATCGGGTGATAAAGATGCCTTGAAAGAGAATGAGCTCGCTTTACGCGTAAAGGCTACACTGGAAGAAGGGAAGTCAGTTCGTTCAATGGATCTAGAAGAGAAGGAGAGAGAGATCATAAAGTCCTTTCATTTGATCACCTCGAAACCAGTACTATATCTCTGTAATGTTGATGAAGCTTCTGTTAAGTCGGGTAATCAGCACGTTGATATCGTAAAGGAGGCTGTAAAGAATGAAAATGCTGAAGTATTAGTTATTGGAGCTAAGATCGAAGCGGACATTATGGAGCTAGAAACATACGAAGAGCGTAGAATGTTCCTTGATGAGCTTGGTTTGGAAGAACCGGGAGTGAATCGATTGATACGTTCATCTTATGCTTTGCTGAACCTTCAAACGTATTTTACTGCGGGTGTGAAGGAGGTAAGAGCTTGGACAATTCCAACAGGAGCCACAGCACCGCAAGCAGCTGGTGTCATCCATACGGATTTTGAAAAAGGATTCATCCGTGCTGAGGTAATGGCATATGAAGATTTTGTAAATTACGGAAGCGAAGCGGCAGTAAAGGAAGCCGGTAAGTTTCGCGTAGAAGGTAAAGAATACGTCGTGTCGGACGGTGATATCATGCACTTCCGATTTAATGTTTAAATTAAAAAAGTATTACAATATGATCGCAGCAAATAATCCAAATTTAAAGACTTGGCTATCAGTGCCTGAAGGATCCGATTTCTCAATTCAGAATATACCATTTGGTGTGGCCTGCACGAAAGGTGATACACCTCGTGTCGTGAGTAGGATAGGTGATTATGTGATTGATCTAAAGGTCTTGTTCGATTTCGGATATTTTGCTGATCTGCATGTAGCATTGGAGGACTTCGATACAGATTGTCTCAATAACATGATGCGTCGTGGTAAATCCGGAGTAAGAGCCATTCGAAATCGCATTTCTGAATTATTTACTGAAGAGCATGAGCTAAAAAGTAACAGCAATCATTTGGAGCAAATCCTTATCCCTGTGTCAGAGGCGATCATGATGATGCCAGTTCGAGTGGGTGATTACACAGATTTTTATTCCAGTGAGCAACACGCTTACAATGTTGGCTGCATGTTCAGAGATCCTAACAATGCATTATTGCCAAACTGGAAGTATATTCCGGTTGGATATCACGGTAGAGCCTCTTCTATCGTTGTTTCTGGAACGAATTTTCATAGACCAAAAGGACAACAGAGACCAGTTGACGCAGAGCCGCCTGTATTTGGACCATCAAAACAATTGGATTTCGAGCTTGAAATGGCCTTTGTAACATTTGAAGGAAAGACGCTCGGTGATTCCATAAGTACAAAGGAAGCGGATGATTATATCTTTGGTATGTGTTTGTTCAATGATTGGTCAGCAAGAGATCTTCAGAAGTGGGAGTATGTTCCATTAGGACCTTTCCTGGCTAAAAACTTTGCTTCACATGTTTCGCCCTGGATCGTAACATTGGATGCACTTGAGCCATTCAGAGTGAAAGGACCGGTTCAGGACCCTAAGGTGTTTGAATACCTCGAGTACGAAGGGGATAAGCACATTGATATCAATCTGGAAGTGTCTATTAAGCCGGAAAGTTCGGAAGAGAAGCTTGTTTCAAAAAGCAACTATCGCTACATGTATTGGAATATGAACCAACAATTAGCGCATCATACTATAAATGGTTGTAATATTAAAGCAGGAGACATGATGGCTTCGGGTACTATTTCCGGTCCTTCAGAGACGGAATATGGCTCAATGCTGGAGATTTCCTGGAAAGGGACAAAACCGGTGCAAATGCCTGATGGTTCTGAAAGAAAATTCATCATGGATCACGATACAGTGATCATGCGTGGATACAGTGAGAAAAATGGTGTTCGAGTTGGTTTTGGTGAAGTTTCGGCGAAAGTTTTACCTGCAAAATAAATGGAAGAAGGCGCATTAAAAATAGATCTCGAGAAAGAAAGACGCGAGATTCTGAATGCATTTAGGGGCTTATTGAGAACGATGAAAAATCGTTCTAAGGATGATACTGCCCGTATCCGAAAAGCATTCGATGTTGCACTAGATGCACACAAAGACATGCGCCGTAAATCCGGAGAACCATATATCTATCATCCGATCTCCGTAGCACGTATTTGTGCTGAAGAGATGGGTTTGGGGACAACCTCAATTGTATGTGCGCTTTTGCATGATACCGTAGAGGATACACATATCACTTTAGATGATGTTGAAGATCTGTTCGGAGAAAATGTTCGATTGATCATTGATGGTTTAACGAAGAT
>SBGS01000015.1 GCA_006226555.1 Bacteroidota bacterium | reverse complement strand
TCCCTTGTAAAAGCCATTCGTATTCAAGAGAAGGCAAAAGGAATTGGTTTTGAATGGGAACATGCCGAAGATGTGTGGAATAAAGTTGAGGAAGAGCTGGGAGAAGTAAAAATGGCCATTGAAAAAAATGATCAAAATGAAATTGAGGAAGAATTCGGTGATCTTCTATTCTCGCTTGTAAATTATGCTCGATTTATCAAGATCAATCCTGAAAATGCATTATCGAGGGTGAACAACAAGTTCGTTGAGAGGTTCAAATTGATGGAAGAGCTCATGGATTCGGAAAACGTCGATATATCCTCCAGTACTCTTGAAGTGATGGATACCTACTGGGAGCGCGCTAAACTTGTCCTTAAAAACCGTTAAATCAATCATCCTTACACTTGAATTGATGGATAATTGTTCGCATAATTATATGATAGGAAAATCGTATATTCGGCCTTCAAATAACTATTTATGAAACTGTCCCTTATTTCTCTTTTTTCAATATTGACTTTTTGGACTCTAGCTCAGGATGTTACCATCCGAGGAACCTTGTATAATTCTGCGAACGGTGAACCAATGCCTTATGAAAAGATCCGTTTGCTGAATATGGACAGTTCAACGGTTTCAGGAGCCATAACTGATCTGGACGGATTGTTCTCGATCCCAAAGGTTAGTCAAGGAAGTTATATCGTAAAAGCAGAGAGTTTCGGATTTGAATCGTCAACAGTTAACGTGAAGGTGGAACAAAGTTCCGGTTTCATCGATCTAAACTTGGAGTTGAAAAAAATGAGCTCTGTTCAAGACATCGATGAAGTAAAAGTAAGTGCTGAAAGTAAACGTAAACAAAACGAGGTCCTTATATCAACGATCAAATTGGACAAAAAAGGACTTGAACGCATTCCAAGTGTAGGTGCCGAAAACGATATCGTGGGTGCATTCTCCGTTACTCCGGGGGTAATTACTACTGGAGACCAGGGAGGACAACTCTATGTACGTGGTGGTACTCCGATCCAGAATAAAATTCTTTTAGATGGAATGACTATCTACAACCCATTCCACTCTATTGGTTTCTTCTCCATATTTGAAACGGAGCTGATCAAAAACGTAGATATCTATACCGGTGGTTTTGATGCACAATACGGCGGTAGGATCTCGTCTATCATGGATATTACTTATCGCGACGGAAATGCGAAGAAATTTTCAGGAAAGGTATCTGCTTCCCCATTCATGGCAAAAGCTGTGGTAGAAGGTCCGTTCTCATCTAAAAATGATGGCCCTGGAGGTTCTACTTATATTTTCTCTGCAAAACACAGTTTGATCGATTATTCATCTCAAACGATCTATCCAAATATCAATCGCGATACAACGACAGGAAACTCTTATGGAATGCCGTTCAACTTTACTGACCTCTATGGAAAAGTAACTTTCAAAGGTGATGGTAGATCTAAATTCAGTGCATTCGGATTCCATCAGCGCGATAACGTTGATTATACTGAAGCACAGATCGACTGGACTCAGTCCGGAGGAGGTTTGAACTTCCTGCTCGTTCCGCAGAACTCACCATTGTTCATTAAAGGACACGTGAATGGTAGTAACTTTAAAACTACGTTCAGTGAAGGGATATCCGCAACAGACACGCTGGAAAGAACAAGCAGTATCGGTGGATTCGATCTTGGATTTGATTTTACGTACTTCCTCAAAAACGAAAGTGAATTCAATTATGGATTCAACTTCAATGGATTCAGCACAAACTTCCTTACCTACAACGAGCTTAAGAGAAAGATCGAGTTGACACAATTTACAACTGAGATCGGTGCTTATGTTAATTACCGTCTGGTAACTACACGTTGGGTTGTTCAACCAAGTATGCGCGTTCAGGTATACGCATCATACGGTACAATTTCTCCGGAACCGCGTATTGGTGTGAAGTACAACGCATCTGAAAAATTGAGGTTCAAAGCTTCCGGAGGTCGTTATTCTCAAAACTTTACATCTGCATCATCCGATCGTGATGTAGTAAATCTGTTCAATGGTCTGTTGACAGCTCCTCAAAATGTTCAGGAAACATTCTTTACAAGTTTTGACGGTGAAAAATCTCCAAAGAATGGTATTCAATATGCTTACCACGCAATTTTTGGATTTGAATACGATTTCACGAAGAAACTATCCCTCAACATGGAAGGGTATTACAAATATTTCTCGCAACTATCGAACATCAACCAGAATAAGCTATACGACGATATCAGTGAGTTCTCCTATATTGATGACGTTTACAAAAAAGACTTCATTATTGAGGATGGAGAGTCTTACGGTGCCGATCTATTGTTGAAATATTCTGATACACGTATATTCTTGTGGGGAGTTTATTCTTACGGATTCAGTACACGTTGGGATGGATTCAGTCAGTACTACCCTGTTTTTGACAGAAGACACAATGTGAACCTTGTTGCAACATACCTTTTCGGAAAGAACAAAGATCTTGAGGTGAGCATGCGCTGGAATCTTGGTTCAGGTCTTCCATTCACACCAACATCAGGATTCTATCAGGAAGAGAACTTTTCATCAGGTGTAACTACAGACTACACAACGTCTAATCCTAGCTATGTAGCAACGTTGTTAGGAGAATTCAACTCTGAGCGATTACCATATTACCACCGACTTGATCTTACGGTAAAGAAGCAATTCAAATTTAAAAATGAATCTGGTCTTGAGATCGTTGCAAGTGTTACAAACTTATACGACCGCAGAAACATATTCTACGTGAACCGTGTAAGTGGTAAAACGATCTACCAATTCCCTATTCTTCCGAGTTTAGGATTGAGTTACAACTGGTAGGAATCGGTTGTTAAGAAAGCCATTTATTAAAGGAAGCGGTCTGAGCCTGATCCGGATTTTCCACCTTGGCAATTGAAAATCTGTCGTAGTAACCCTCTTTTGGTTCTCGCAGTTCTATTTCCATGAAAATACCGTTTCGGCGTACCAGTAATGTGATCTTTTCTCCCTGGAAATGAGAGATCCATTTGTCCAAAGATTTGGTTAATGCGATGTTATTTACGGCAAAGATCTCATCCTCCAGCATTAATCCTGATCGGTCCGCAGGACTTCCTGGATAAACGGCTTTGATGGCAGCAGCGTTTATTGGCTCTGTATACTTTACGCCATATTTCGATTCAAAAATACTCTTCGGTGCTGTTCTAACAAGCTTACATCCAACATAATCGAGCGCTTTGTTCAGCTCTTCCTCCAGATTACCGGGCTCAACAAAATACTGATTAAAATATGCTTCAAACGAACGACCAGACACGAGCTCAATGATCTGAAGATAATCTGCTTCGGAAACTCCCTTGTTCTGCTTCGCAAACTCTTCGTATAAAACGATCATGAGATCATCTATGTTCTTTTCATTGTTTGTTGCCTGCATAATGAAGACATCCGTGAGGAAGGCTAATAAACACCCCTCCGTATAGATCGAAACTTTTCTACCCGGTGCTCCAGGCTCATAACCATCAACCCAGGTATCTATAGACGAGCTACGAACAGAATAGCTCATTCTGGCAGGATTATCAAAGTGTTTTTGGAACTGATCTCCAAATTCATAAAAGAAAGTGGCGTCATCAAATACTTCAGACTTCCTCAGGAACATATCCCCCTGATAGGTTGTAACACCTTCACATAAATATCCTAAAGGAGAATAATTCTCCTTTTTGAAATTGTAAGGGAACATTTCTATTGGTCGAATACTCTTCACATTCCAGGCATGATAGAGCTCATGTGAGCTAACACCCAATAGATCATTATACAATTCCTCAAAGATCTCGAATGTAGGCCCAAGCGTAATGATAGTTGAACGCAAGTGCTCTACACCATGATACTTCCTGAATGGAACGATCTGATTGATAAAATGAAATTCATCTACCGGAAAATCTCCAAAAGCTTCTACCTGCTTATCGGTGAACTTTTTGAAGTCGTACAAGATCTTCGTCCAATCCGGTTTTACAACTCCGTTGAACCAAATGTGGAACAATGTACCATTGGACTCATAAGAACGTTCCTGAAGCAAAGAGGATGCTACAAATGGGGAGTCAAACAGCTCATCAAATCCCTTTACTCGCATCACAGATCCTTCCGTTTTCATGGAAGTGGCAACTTGCCAGCTATCAGGAATATCGAGCTCAATTTTTATATCATGCTGAAAAGTATCGTCCGTAAACAAACAGCAGTTAACAGGGTTAACATACAACTGTGTTTGATCGATAAAGGTTGAACCTGAGTTCAGCTCATTCGCATAGAATTCATAATAAACAGAAACATATTTCGTCTTTTCTGTTTTTACTCGCCAAGTTGAATCAGTGGTCTTTTCGTAAGCTATTTTTTCCTCTCGATCGTTGAAGAACTGAATATTTCTAACATACTTAGAAAAGTTTCCCAATTCGTATCTCCCCGGTCTCCATACAGGCAGGTAGATCGTAGTTACCTCTTCGTAAACGGGTAATTCTGCCCGGATAACTACATATTGTTGACTAGTGAGTTCTCTACTGAACTGAAATATTACTTCCTGCATATCCGAGGTGCTTAGTAGGTGAAATGATTCTTAAGCGTACATCTCTTCTTGAAGTGCAACTATCTTGTCATCCTTCAAGTAATCATCGTATGGCATCATTTTATCGATAATACCATTCGGAGTAATTTCAATCACTCTGTTCGCTACTGTATTTACCAATTCGTGGTCATGTGATGTAAAGAGTATCGTTCCCTGATATTCTACCATGGCATTATTGAGAGCCGTGATCGACTCCAGGTCAAGGTGGTTCGTTGGTTCATCCATCATTAAAAGATTTCCCTTTGCCAACATCATCTTCGACAACATACAACGTACCTTCTCTCCTCCCGATAACACGTTGGCCGTTTTCATCGCCTCTTCTCCGGTAAATAGCATTCGTCCAAGGAAGGTTCTTAAATAAACCTCTTCCCTTTCTTCATCCGTCTCTGCATACTGACGAAGCCAATCGATCAAAGGTAATTTTTGCTCAAAGAACTTATGATTCTCATTCGGTAAATAAGCTGTCTTGATCGTTTTACCGTACTCAAATGAACCGGAGTCAGCCTCCATTTCTCCATTAAGGATCTCGAACAAGGCCGTCATTGCCAATGAATTTCTGGATAGGATCGCGATCTTATCTCCTTTATTGACAGTTATCGTTAAGTCCTTGAATAAACGAACACCATCAATTGCCTTGCTCAGTCCATTAATATTCAATACCTGATTACCGGCATCTCTTTCCTGATGAAATGTAATTCCGGGATATTTTCTACTTGAAGGCTGGATCTCCGCAATATCGAGGTTATCCAACATCTTTCTTCTACTGGTAGCTTGCTTTGATTTCGCAGCGTTTGCAGAGAATCGAGCGATGAACTCCATAAGTTCTTTCTTCTTCTCTTCAGCCTTTTTATTCTTGTCTGCTCGTTGTCTGGCAGCAAGCTGAGATGACTGATACCAGAAGGTATAGTTACCCGTAAACAAGTTGATCTTTTGAAAATCGATATCACAAATGTGGGTACAAACGGTATCCAGGAAGTGACGGTCGTGAGAGACTACGATCACCGTATTTTTGAAGTCTAAAAGGAAGTCTTCCAACCAAGAGATCGTTTTCAGATCAAGGTCGTTGGTAGGCTCATCCAGGATAAGTACATCCGGGTTTCCAAACAAGGCCTGCGCTAACAACACACGTACTTTGAGATCGTTAGACAGCTCTCCCATCTTCATGTAGTGCTTTGCCTCGTCTATTCCAAGATTCGACAAAAGAGTCGCTGCATCTGTCTCGGCATTCCATCCTTCCAGATCTGCGAACTCTGCCTCAAGCTCTGCCGTGCGCATCCCATCTTCATCAGAAAAATCAGGTTTTGCGTATAGTGCATCCTTTTCAGTCATGATCTCATAAAGACGTGTATGTCCCATGATCACCGTGTTCAGTACGTCAAAATCATCAAAGGCAAAGTGATCCTGCTTGAGGACCGCCATTCGTTTTCCAGGCTCAAGATAAACAGACCCCGTAGTAGGATCCTGTTCTCCTGTTAATATTTTAAGAAATGTTGATTTACCTGCTCCGTTCGCACCGATTACACCATAGCAGTTCCCATTAACGAACTTTACATTTACTTCATCAAAAAGAACACGCTTCCCAAATTGGAGTGACAAATTATTAACTGAGATCATTGATTAAAATTTGCCACAAAGATAGCAGTTTTATCGGGTTATACCCTACTGCCGGGAGATCACTTCATCCAATGCAAATTTCTGGAATACATGAAAATAAATGCAGCTGAGATAACAGCTGAAAAGATCTGACTCATGGAAGATACATTCGCTGCGCTCGCATAGATGTATATTCCTCCTAAAGCCAAAAGACAATAAAGTATATACAGATGGAAACCTAATTTCTTAGCTTTCCACATCATAATAACTCCAAACAAGCCAACAAGGTAGGTAACAAAAGATATCATCAAGGCTAGATAGAAATTCGCATTGATCTCATCATTCAAAGCCATTGCCTGTTCAAAGAAATTCACAAAGCTGTCCATGCCGTTGTCTTTTAACTCATTGATCGTTGCTGTTAGCTCTACTCTTTGCTCAAGTAGCGCCTCGTCAGAAGGACGACCTACAGCCAGCTGAAACAAAATGATCAATAGATTTGCTCCGATCGGAATAAAGCTCAGGATTCCCAGAACAGTTAAAAACCCTGGTCTTCCTTTCTTTTCCGGTTCCTGCTGAAATTCGGCTACTTCTGTCATTTTTAAGTTTTTTGCTAAAATTAAAATTTTTCTCTCACAAAGTTTTCACTCGCAATGATCAATGGATGAAGATATTCATCCCGCTCAACTACAGGTACAACAGCTCTGTATTCTTTCAGGAGTGAACTTGTAGCACTTGCATGTCCCCCATTTCTGAAATGAGCTGCCTGTGATGCATTCATCAGCTCGATCCCCAATAGGCGATAACAATTATCGACCACTCGGTAGAGTTTCGTGGCTGCATTGGCTCCCATACTCACGTGGTCTTCCTGACCATTGCTTGAATCGATCGTATCGATAGATGCAGGAGCACACAATTGCTTATTCTGGCTTACAATACTTGCAGCAGTGTATTGAGGGATCATAAAACCGGAGTTCAATCCGGGTTCCGCGACTAAGAATGCAGGTAGATCTCTTGTTCCGCCAATCAGCTTGTAGACACGTCTCTCAGAAATACTTCCCAGCTCAGCTAGTGCAATTGCCAGATAATCCATGTTGATTGCCAGTGGCTGACCATGAAAATTACCGGCAGAAACAACGATATCATCATCCGGGAATACAGTCGGATTATCCGTAACGGCATTCACCTCCCGTTCAACAATCGAGGCAACGTGATCAATGGCATCTTTTGAAGCACCATGTACTTGAGGAATACATCTGAATGAATATGGATCTTGCACATGTTGTTTTGGCGCCTCCATTATCGCACTATCCGAAAGGATGCTTCTAAAAAATTCAGCCGTCTCTATCTGTCCATGCTGATTCCTGATCTCATTCACCTGCACTCCGAAAGGTTGAATTCTTCCGTCATACGCTTCCAGTGAAAGCGCTCCTACCGTATTGAAGCCCTTCCACAATTTCTTAGCCGACTCAACCGCATATGATGCATAGGTCGACATAAACTGAGTACCATTCAAAAGAGCTAAACCTTCTTTGCTTTTCAATTTCAATGGCTCCAGACCATGTTTCTCCAATACTTCCGATGCAGGATACTCCTTTCCGTTAACAACAAGCTGTCCCTCCCCAATAAGTGGTAAAGACAAATGTGCCAGTGGTGCAAGATCTCCCGATGCTCCCAAGCTACCCAGTTGATATACAACAGGCAGTAGATTGTTATTGAAGAAATAGATCAGTCTTTCAATCGTTTCCAGTTGTGCTCCGGAATTTCCAACTGACAACCCCATGATCTTTAACAGCAGCATGCGCTTTACCAGATGGTCAGGAACACGATCTCCGGTTCCACAAGCATGTGATAGTACAAGGTTTCGCTGTAGTAACTCCAGCTCATCTTTGCTTATCGCAGTATTGCAAAGACTTCCAAACCCGGTATTGATCCCATAAATAAGATCATCAGAGCTCCCAACTTTGTCATCCAAATAGGCACGACATTTTAAAACGGCCGTCTTTCTTGACTCACTGATCGAAATGGTATAATTCTGTGATAAGATCTCTTCTATCTGGTCAAGAGAAATCCAATCGTTATCTAGCACAAATGTTTTCATTATAGTTTCATTAAGGTATGAATAACCTCTTCAAGACTAAGCTCTGTCTGCTCTCCTGATATCATATCTTTCAACTGGATCAGCTCTGATGCGAACTCTGCTTCACCAACCAATGCCACGAATCGTACATTTCGATCATTGGCATACTTCATTTGTTTTTTCATCTTGGCATTTTCGGGATAAAGCTCCGATGAAAAACCATTAGCCCTGATCTCTTTGATATAGGTGCGGCATACATCACTTTCATTTTCTCCAAAGTTAACAAACAGCACATCCAGTGTATTGGATACGTTCTTCGGAAAGAGGTCGAGTTCGTTTAATACGTCATAGATCCTGTCAGCGCCAAAGGAAATCCCAACACCCGACATTCCTGGCATTCCAAAGATCCCGGTAAGATCATCATATCGTCCTCCACCACAGATAGACCCCATATTAATGCCGTTTGCCTTAACCTCGAAGATCGCTCCCGTATAGTAATTCAAGCCACGCGCTAACGTTACATCGAACTCCAGCTTCCCTCTTCTCAGACCAAGCTGTTCAACTTTCTTGAATACAAATTCGAGCTCTTCCACTCCTCTCAAACCGATCTCAGAACCTTGAAGAAAATCCTTCATTCTTCCGACGATCGCTTCATTTGTACCATTTAGCTCGAAAAGCGGCTGTATTTGCTGGATCGCTTTTTCTGAAACACCACGCTCCTTTAACTCCTTCTCAACTCCTTCCTTTCCTATTTTATCGAGCTTATCGATTGCAACTGTAATGGCCACCAAACGATCCGATTCACCAGTAATTTCTGCTATTCCCGATAAGATCTTTCTGTTGTTGATCTTGATCGTAAAATCAGGAATATTTAATTCTGTCAACACTTCATCAAACAACAGTACAAAGTCAACTTCATAGTTTAATGAATCGCTCCCCACGACATCTGCATCACATTGATAAAATTCCTGATATCTTCCGTGTTGTGGTCTGTCAGCTCTCCATACCGGTTGGATCTGATAGCGCTTAAATGGAAACGACAATTCATGCTGATGCTGCACAACAAAGCGAGCGAATGGAACTGTTAGGTCGTAACGCAATGCTTTCTCTGCAAGGGAGTTTGCAAAACGTGCTAAATTATCTTCTTTCAAGGCTTCAAGATCGGCCTTCTTCATCTTCTCTCCTGAATTCAAGATCCGGAAGATCAATCGATCCCCCTCTTCTCCGTACTTACCCAGCAGTGTGCTCGATAACTCAAATGAAGGTGTTTCTATGGGTTGAAAACCATATTTTTCAAATGCCGTTCGAATCGTTCCGTACAGGTAATTTCGTTTAGCGACCTGATCCGGTAAAAAATCTCTTGTTCCTTTCGGAATGGATGGTTTTTGAGCCATTCAATCTAATTTATTTATTAATGGAGGTTGGTACTTTTTTCCCAAGCCAACGTTCAACATTTTGATGCCAGATCCTTCCTGACTCTTCAGGCGTAAGAATACCTGCTTCTACTGCAAACTCTATAACTCTTCCCGGGTATGAATTTTTCACACCTTCCATTTCTCCTAAGGGATAAGGATCATCCAGCCCTGCGACGATCTGATCCGCACCTACGCGAATTTTTAACAGCTGTAGCGTATATGAATCGTGGACAAGTGTATCGAAGAATAAATTCGGATGTCCCAGTGATGCGCGAGGATCTTGCGTATTTTCGAATAGATCAGGTCTGCCGTCATAACCTTGCAAGCGACGACCATAATTTGCCTGACCAAGCATACATCCGTGAGCAAAGCACGTTCGAATGTTCGGGAAGCGATTCACAAAATCCTTTAGCGCATACAAATGCAGTGCATCTGCAGTTTGCGCCATCATCCAAACCAAATGAAAGCGCCAGTATGCGTCTTTTAATTTGACCATTTTTTGGCCATCATAGGGATGTATCTCTATCGCCAATCCAAGCTCATTTGCCTTTTCAAAAATTGGGAGCGTACTGTCATCAACAACGCACACCCACTCATCATTGTGATCCAGAAAATGTGTTGGCAAACATAAAACAGATAAACCAAGCTCTTTTACAGCGCGATCCATCTCATTTAAAGCGTCATCGATATATTTTGGTTGTACTACGAAGCCACAAGTAAATTTATCCGGTCTTCTGGCTTGTACACTTGCATTAAAATCATTTTGCCACCGAATAGCATCCAGTGCATCTTGTCTGTCCCATCCATTACAGTAAAGCTGAGAAAGGTTCAGCATAACCGCGTGATCGATCTTATACTTATCCATCCAGATCAGCTTTTCTTCAAAAAAGAAGCTGGGATCAGTGATCGGTCGGGACCAATCCCCTTGTCGCATAAACTTTCGGTCCTCATCGATCCAGAACAATTTCTTGCGTTTCATGAATTCCGGAACCTCATGAGGTTCTGGTAAAATATGTCCGTGACCGTTGATCTTCATGTTTGTTTGAATTATATGCGAAATTAAGGAATGTAAATAAAAAGGGCGCTCTTTCGGAGCGCCCTATTCAATAAAATCCGTTAAGATTATTTTTTCAATGTAATTCGCTTAACGTGTGTAGCACCGTTCAAGTCGATCGCGATCATGTAGTTACCATTTGCGAAAGACGAAAGATCAACACTTACCTGACCATTTACATGATCATTTACGTAGATGATTCTTCCGGCGATATCCATTACCTGGATCGTTGCCTCATCTGCAGGATTCGAGATCGCTACATTGAAGATCCCGTTTGATGGGTTCGGATAGATCGAGAAGATCATGTTACCATTTTCATCAATTCCAAGCTGAGAAGGAACCACGATACCTGTTTGTGTAGAAGTACATCCGTTCGCATCAGTGATCGTAACGTTGTATGTTCCGCCAGGCATGTTGTTCGGATCCTGAACACCACTTGTATATCCGTTAGGACCAGTCCAAGCGTAAGAATATGGTGCAGTACCACCTGAAACAGACAAATTCACTGAACCATCATTACCACCAAGCTCCGGTGTGATTGTACCAACTGAAGAAGTCAACACTGTCGGTTCAGAAATAGAAACACTAGACGTGGATGCAGTACATCCATTGTTATCCGTAATAGCGATCGTGTAAGAACCTGCACTTAATCCTGTTACAGTTGTATTTGTTGTTGCGTTACCGTTAACAGAGTATGTATAACCAGGTGTTCCTCCATTTCCTGAAAGAACGATCTGACCATCAGTTTGTCCATTACATGATATGTTGGTTCCCACAGCACTAACACTTAACTGACCTGGACCCGTAACGGTAACAGGAACAACTGATGTACACCCGTCACCATCAACAACTGTTACATTGTATGAACCTTGTGCAAGGTTAGAGAAAACATTGTTCGTTGTAGCACCTGAACCAATATCATAAGTCGCATTCGTTCCATTTCCTGAAACAAGATTTATCGTTACTTGGTTATTGTTATCACCAGCACAAGATTCAGTTGCAGTCTGTGATGCAGTGAAAGTTGAGTTACAAGAAGTCAAACAGAAGTTTGATGTTTCAGAGAATCCAAAATCTCCATTCGCTGCCTGCATGGAGGCTAGAACAGCCCCATTAGCGTCAGTTACCTGATAGTTACCGTCAGTGTTACATCCAGTATACTGAGCTCCATGCATTCCATCACCGTAAGCATCCCACATGATCAAGTCGTAACATCCGTCAACTAAACAAAATGACTCTACAACTGTCGTTTCATTTGGATAAGCACCCGGATCAGTCGTGGCTGTACTTTGAATTGCAGTTACCGGTGTTGTAACAATAGAGTTACCTCCACTCGCAACTAGGTTAGAAGATGCATCGTACAGTTCCCATACTGTCTCTTCTCCATAACAATCGGTATCGATTGTTAAAGTCACCGTCTGACCACCAATGATCAAGTTGAAGCTTGATACATCAGCATCGTTAGATGTATTACCATCAGCGTTACCATTTGGATTCGATGTAGAAGCATTGAAGGTATGGGTACCTGCAGTTGTTGTCATTGTTGGTAGCGTAACGTTTACAGAAGCTCCCGGAGCAAGTGAACCTGTCCAAGAATAAGTCTGATTTGTACCGCCATCTATATTATAATTGATCGTAACAGAAGTCAAAGTTGCTGTACCATTGTTCACCAAGGTTACCGTTGGAGTAACTGTAGTTCCAGTAGCACAAATACTTCCAGAAGGATCTGATATACCGTTGATACCTGCATCATCAGCAACAGTTACCACATTACACTTCGTTGCAGAAGCTGCATTCAAGGTATTACGTCGCGGAGATACAGACATTACCGTTTGAATTCTGATCGCCTGATCTCCTGTAAATGTGTGCATACAGTCATCATCTGTGTAATCCATGTAATTCTGTACCATGTCAGCAGGATTTGCGGTTGGCCAAGGAGCACCGTAAGAGTCTGTACAGCTGTTCGTGTTAGGACAACCATAATTAGCTGCATCCGACTTTGGTGTATCATTGCAATTATCATCTGTATTACATGGTCCGTCACCCCAGATATGGCGCAAACCTAACCAGTGTCCCGCTTCATGCGTAAGCGTTCTACCCATTCCATAATTTCCACCTTGAGGATTTGGATTGGCCACCGAACCAACAGAAGTATGCAAGATCACAACACCATCCGTACTGGCACTTCCACCATTTGTAGGCATTCCTGCTAAGCCTGAATTACTCGGAAATTGTGCATATCCCAATAGACCTCCTGATAAGTTCGCTACCCAGACGTTAAAGTACTGAGTAGGGTCCCATTGTGTTGCTGCTTTCATTGTATTCTCGAACTGAGTATCCGTAAACGGACCCGCACCGTATGAAGTAATGCGGTTAATTCCCGGCTCAGCAAGAGTTTGACCGTTCTCATCAACAACTGCAAGACAGAACTGAACGTTCGTATTGGCAGCTACTGCATAGTTACTTCCTGCAAGGTTAGCATAGTCAATGTTCAACTGATCAACCTGCGCTTGAATTAGAGTAGCTGAAACGTTAGTTGAACCTGAACCACTCGTAAAGATGTGGAAGATGATCGGAATCGTAAGTACGTTTTGCTGTTGTTTGCTTTCTTCTTGCTGCTGTTTGTATTCAGCAATTTTCTTTTGAAGCCATAACTCCTCTTCCCAAAGAGAAGGTAAAGTTGGATCATTTGCACGACGAATGGAATCTGCTTCCATTGTGTGACATCGAATCTGTCCGTTAGGCCCTACTTCCGATTTGTAGACGATCGAGGGTGGAGTAACCTCGCTCTTTAGAACTTTAGTTGTTTGTGAGAAACCGAATCCGACAAACACCAAAGAAACCAAGGACAATAGACTGCCCAGTGAATTAAGTTTCATAATCTTAGCGTTTAGTATTAACAATTTGTGACGCCAATTTAAAGAATTAATAACAATAAAAAAAGGGGGAAGCCCCCCTTTTTTTTAACATTTCAAATGGATTACTTATTCTTTGATCAGTTTGTATCTCAGCTGAACCCCATCTTCGAGGATCACCTCAATATGGTACATTGCAGATGCGTAATCTTCCATATTTAAGATACACTCCTGCGTAACATTGTCCTGTTGCCAAACTATTCTGCCGGCAGCATCAATTAGCTTGACCCCTCTGATCAGTTGTGATTCTGAACGAATAAACAATGTTCCTTTCACAGGGTTCGGATAAACAGAAACATGATCGTACATTTCTTCTACTCCAGCACAGTCATTGACTGTTATCGTATTTTGAGTCGTTGCGCTACAACCATTGCCATCCGTGTAACTGTAAACAATAGAATGCGTTCCTACTCCTGCAGCTGACGGGTCAAATGTTCCGGATGAAACGCCCGGTCCACTGTATGATCCTCCGGCAGGACTACCTCCAGTCAGCGTAAATGCTGCAGCACCCAAACAAACATCCTGGAAGTTGCCTAATGTAACAGTAGGAATTGTAAATGGACTTGCCGTTCCTGTTCCAGGAGTTGACTCACATCCATTGACAGTCTGAGTTACTGTGTAAGACCCTCCTGTGGTTACTGTTATCGAAGCTGTTGTTTCACCTGTTGACCAAAGCAAATTACTTCCTGTTGCCGTTAATACAGATGAACCACAATCGTCAACAACGGTTACCGTCGGCGCTGATGGCACAGCTGTAGGATTGGCAGTGATAGACGCTGGAGTCGACTCACATCCGCCCACAGTCTGTGTTACTGTATAAGAACCAACTGTAGTTACAACGATCGATGCTGTTGTTTCTCCCGTTGACCACAACAAGTTACTTCCGGTTGCAGTCAATGTGGATGATCCACATCCATCCACAGAAGTAACTGTTGGTGCTGAAGGAACAGCAATTGGATTCGCTATAACCGTCGCAGGCAAAGAAGTACAACCTCCTACCGTTTGAGTAACCGTGTAAGAACCTGCAGTTGTCACAGTAATAGAAGCTGTTGTTTCACCTGTTGACCATACTAAGTTCATTCCCGATGCAGATAAGGTAGATGATCCACATCCGTCAACAGCAACTACAGTTGGTTCGGTTGGAGCTCCAGGATCACTCAAACCAACAGATGGTGAGTTAGATGAACATCCATTGTTGAACGTCACTGTATACGAACCAGCGGTTAGACCTGTTATCGTGTACGGTAAGGCTTGTCCAGATGCTGTTCCAGGTACAGGACCTGTCCAGGTTACCGTTCCCGTTCCTGAACCATTAACTGTAATAGATCCTTCCGAACCACCGCATGATGTTGGATTTGACGGAGTAAGAGAAATTGTAGGTGCGTCAGTTACGGTAATTGTTATCTGCTCACAAGTCACCACAGACTCATCGATACATCCTGCTCCATCCTCCCCACGAACATAGTAAGTTGTTCCCGGTGCACTTGGAGTAACATCGAATGTAGATGTGGCAGTTGAGCCTAAAAGCGTTCCGCCACATGATCCTTCGTAGATATACCATTCAGTTGCATCATTCAGGTTACCTGCAATAGAGATCGTACTCGTTTCACCTTCACATGTAACAGTTGAATTTGTCAATACAGGAACATCTGCTTCAACACATGCCGGTACATCAAAACAGATCTCCAGTGCCCAAGATGTCAGAGCACCACCATCCTGGTTCGCTACATCGTCTACAGTAAGTATCCAAGTTCCTTGCGCATCTTCACCATTAAACGAAGATAAGGTTCCATTTGGCTGGTAAGTTCCGCCTCCTGTAGGAGGACAAGGCAATGTTGCACTTGCTGCTGCGTCGTCAAAATTCAGATCAAAATTATCCTGATTGTTACACACCTGATCGAATAGAACAACCGAAGTTCCTTGTGGACTTGTCAATGTAATTACAAGGTCATTGATCCAGGTATGTGTTCCTATAAGATCAAGAACGTTGATGTCATTTATAATTCCTGAATTCGGAACTACCAATGTTGAAGTAACCGTTGCTACAGATGTTGGGATAGATACCGGCACATCAGTCGAGCTCACAATAATACAGCTACCTGTAGTGAAACTAAATGCCGAAGACCAGCTACCATTTCCACATCCTGTAACGGCTCTAACCCTCCAGTAATATGTTGTACTAGGAGCCAGAACGCTTGATACGTAGGTAGCACTACTCAATCCTGTCGCCTGATCTACAATATTTGTAAATGCGGCATTAGACGAAATTTCAATGTCATATGTAATTCCTGGTCCGGCAACTGTCGACCATGTAAATGTTGTTGGCAAGGAAATACCTGTTGCCGCATCTGCTGGAGCAGATAAGGTCGGTGTTCCAGGTGTTCCAGTAGATATTGAGATCACCACATCTGCAGTTTTAATACCCGATGTACTGTTCGCCTGAACCGTAAGTGTATAAGAGCCTGGTGTTGCAGCCCCGGTATTATTAATCGTCAAAGTTGTTGTACCAACAGGAGTAACGGATGTACTTCCGAATACTGCTCCGGCACCGGCAGGCACACCTGTTACGGATAGATCAACTATATCTGAATAACCACCGATCGAACCGATATCAATTGTAAACACTCCATCATTTGGTTGACAAACAGCAAGAGAAGGCGGTGTAACATTCAATGTATAATCGAAAGTCGCCAGCGTGATCTCAAAATTGTTGTCCGAGATATCGAAGAATGTTCCATTTGAGCAGATCACCATGATCCTTGCAGTTGTCGTAGCAACATTCGGCACGTTCACAACCTGCGAGCCATCATTCGGTACTCCTGATGCCAATACAGTTGAATACGTTTGTCCGCCATCCGTAGAAAGTAGAATATCCACAAGATCACAAGCTACCGGAGCCACATCCGTATTCGCTACATCCCAGGTAACCGTTTCTGTACCGTTACCATTCCATACAATTCCTGTTGCACTTGGATAAAGAACGATAAAAGGACCTGAACCGGCATCCGTAGTAACGGTCACATCTGCATGATCATTACATCCACCCGGACCAGGAGAATTATCTCTTACGGTAACACGGAAATTCATTGTACGCGTTACAGTAGGAACAACTTCCCAAGTAAATGGCCCATTATTAGCAAGAGCTGTCAAGCTCGGGAAATATCTTGTTGGACTTGTTGAAGACGGCCAGCTTCTAAAGTTAGGACCTCCAGTTGAAGTCGAAACCGGTGGCTGGGTAGAAACCTGATTATCCATTTGTTCCCAGTTATAGGTAACAGGATCACCATCTGGATCTGTTACAACGGCAGTCAGCGCAAATGGCGTTCCTGCAGGAACAGTCACGTTTCCATTTGTAGAAACAATGGTTGGTGCAGAGTTTGTAATCGTTGTGAGCTGTTCACAAGTATGACCTCCACTCAAGATCTCATTACCGATTTCTTCCAGACTTATTCCGTGGAAATGATCATCTGAATTACTTTGAACATTAGGTGTACAAATACCGGCATATCCCATGATCGTACTTGCAGAACCAGGTTCCATAGCCGTTGCATTGTTTCGGTTACAGTTATTATTCTGCGTGTGGTTCGCTCCAAATTGATGTCCCATTTCATGTGCGACATAATCAATATCGAATGGGTCTCCAATTGGGGCTCCACTACCTGTAACTCCTCTTGCTTTATTCCCGCCTGAACAAACCACTCCTAAACCTGCTAAACCACCACTGTCTGTTCCAAAAACGTGTCCAATGTCGTAATTAGCGGACCCAATAACATTATCACAATTTGTTTGATTCTGATTAATCATTGTACCCGTAGCCCCATTGGTATATGGATCAGTAGCACTATTGGTATAGACGATCAAATTGTTATTCGGAACGATCACCATAGTGATGGCCATATCTCTCTCATACACCCCATTTACACGGTTCATTGTGGTAACCTGTGCAGCCTGCGCAAGAGCAACGGTACCACCATGAAATGCAGTATACTCACCGGTTGCAGCAAGAGCTAAACGATACGTACGAAGATCACAGGTACCGAAAGTAAACATTGGCGAGCTAGGATTCTGGGCAACTCTTTGTCCATTCACAGCGCCTTCAAAAGAACAATCAAAGATCTTGTCTGTCTGAAAATCGTTTTTGAAGTAAACGATATAATAATTCCTATTGTTCTTGATCACAGGATCGATAAATATTGTCGATTGACCAGGTATCATGATCATTGCATGAAGACCTTGTGGCGTAATATCCCACTTTACAAAAGCCGGCTCATCGATACCATAGGCATCATAGGAATGTATTCCCTGGAATTTCGCACGCAAGTCAGGATGCATGGTATTGTTTTCCATAGCACGGTATGCATGCATTGATCCATCAGGGTGAGGCAATAGAAATTGCGCTGTAAATCCTTCATTCTGACCTTCACGATCAGCAATTCCAATCAGTTGTGCCTCCAATTCATCGACATTCAACCAGAAGTAACTTGCATTAGCCGCTACTAATTGAGGTTGACCGGACAATAAAATAGTTGATTGTTCAACGGGTTGAATTTCATAATTGATCCGTTTTTCGTTCTGGGCATTCAAGCCTCCAAACCATAACGCGATAACGGAGAAGAGCAATATACGTTTCATAAGTTTTAGTTTAACGACTAAATATACAACTAAAAAACAACAAAGGGGAGCAATGCCCCCCTTCGCTAAAATCGTTTTAGTATTAGTTATTGCTTCATGATCTTAGATCGGAAGGACTGACCATTCTCGATCGTGATCACAACATGATACATTGCTGGTTCAAGCTCTGTAATATCTACGTCAAAACTCATTTGAGACGGTTGCAGCTCTCTTACCAAGCGTCCTGCCGCATCGTAAAGCTTAACCAACTCAACCATATACTTGTTACTTTTCAATGTAATCTGATCCGTAGCCGGATTCGGATAGATCGAAATACCATTTAGCTCAAGCTCAGTTATTCCTGCACAATCAGAAATGTTGATCGTTGATTGAGCTGAATTTGAACAAGTATTTCCATCCGTGTAAGTATACGTTATGGTGTGGATCCCTGCTCCTGCAACTGCCGGATCAAGAACTCCTCCAGAAACACCCGGACCACTGAATACACCACCTGAAGGATTACCACCTGTCAAAGTGAATGGATCAGAACCGGCACAAACATCTGCGAATGCACCTAATGTAACCACCGGTAATGGATTTACTACTACAGTCATTGAACTTGATGGTGACTCACATCCATTTGCAGCGGTGTATGTAACTGCATAATTACCACTGCTGTAGATCATCACAGCAGATGTCGTCTCCCCTGTCGACCAAAGAACACCAGTTGTTTGCGAAACGCTTAATTCAACGCTATCGCCTTCACAGAACGTTGTAGTACCTGAAGCAGTTATAGCAGGGGCAGCAGGAACCAATAACGGAACCGCTGTTACACTAGTCGTTGGACTAACACATGATCCTGCAGATTGAGAAACATAGTATGTACCTCCCGATGTAACATTAATCGTCGCTGTAGTTTCTCCTGTTGACCACAACAAGTTTGTTCCTGTTGCTGTTAAGTCAGAATAACCACAGTAATTATTCACGGTTACTACCGGTGCAGCCGGTATCGATTGAGGCGCAGCAATTCCTGACCCTGCAAGCGATGTACATACACCTACTGTTTGTGTTACAGTATATGTACCTGCTGACGCTACAGTGATCGATGCTGTAGTTTCTCCTGTCGACCACAACAAGTTAGTTCCTGTTGCTGTCAATGTAGATGATCCACATCCGTCTGTTACTGTTACTACAGGTGTAGAAGGAGTAGCTGTTGGGTTAGCATTTCCTGTTGCAGGAGCTGATGTACAACCACCAACCGTTTGTGTTACTGTATATGGTCCGACAGCTGTTACTGTAATCGATGCTGTCGTCTCTCCTGTTGACCACAACAAGTTACTTCCTGTTGCTGTCAATGTAGATGATCCACATCCGTCTGTTACGGTCACTACAGGTGCTGATGGAATCGCAGTTGGGTTAGCATTTCCTGTTGCAGGTGCTGATGTACAACCACCAACTGTTTGCGTTACCGTGTATGGACCTGCAGCTGTTACTGTGATCGATGCTGTAGTTTCTCCTGTCGACCACAACAAGTTAGTTCCTGTTGCTGTTAATGTTGATGATCCACATCCATCTGTTACGGTTACTACAGGTGATGATGGAATCGCTGTTGGGTTAGCATTTCCTGTTGCAGGTGCTGATGTACAACCTCCTACCGTTTGCGTTACAGTGTATGCTCCAGCAGCTGTTACCGTGATCGATGCAGTTGTCTCTCCTGTTGACCACAACAAGTTTGTTCCCGTTGCTGTTAGTGTTGATGATCCACATCCGTCTGTAACTGTTACCACTGGGACTGATGGAATCGCTGTTGGGTTAGCATTTCCTGTTCCAGGCGCTGATGTACAACCACCAACTGTTTGTGTTACTGTATAAGGACCCGCAGCTGTTACATTGATCGATGCTGTAGTTTCTCCTGTTGACCACAACAAGTTTGTTCCAGTCGCTGTCAATGTAGATGATCCACAACCGTCTGTAACTGTTACCACTGGTGCTGATGGAATCGCTGTTGGGTTAGCATTTCCTGTTCCAGGCGCTGATGTACAACCACCAACCGTTTGTGTTACCGTATAAGTTCCTGCAGCCGTTACCGTGATCGATGCTGTAGTTTCTCCTGTTGACCACAACAAGTTACTTCCTGTTGCTGTCAAAATAGATGATCCACATCCGTCAGTTACTGT
>SBGS01000245.1 GCA_006226555.1 Bacteroidota bacterium | reverse complement strand
GTGTTTTCCCATTGGAAAGTAGTATTTGGACTGGTTACCAAAACATATGGGATCTGAGACATTGCATAGTTTGTAGTGTTTGCAGGAGATGTTGGTGTCCAGCGACGACCGTCTTGATTGGCAGCCCATTGGGTGTTGTTTCTACCAGGTGTGATGTGTGCTGCGGTACCCGGTGCGTTTTGTGTTCCTTGTATTGCTAGACCACCATTCCATGAATTACATAATGGCTTTTCACCTATATGAATTTCAACTACATTGCTTGTTTCATAGAAAATAGCAGCCATGTAATTACAAACAGTTGTACAACTAAAGAAGTTCATATCCTTGTAGAGAACGATGAACATTCTGTTAGGTGCAGTTCCAATAGTTTCATATTGAATCGCTCCATTTGGGTTTGCAGATGGAAGAATATCTTGATATGTAACCATAACCGAATTCAAAGCATCGTCAAATGTTGGGTTCGGCATTGCTCCGGCACCACCTAAAGCCCATGAACAGTATCCGTTTGCCTCAGTAAGATCGAATGTAACGATACCGTTAGATCCGATCACACATTGGTTATATACGTTGCCATAAAAACTAAAGTTGAACCCCATATTGATCACTCCTGACCATTGGTCATCACTTAGAGTAAGTGATGTAGGGTTTGACAAAACGATACCTTGTGCATTTCCTGGTGCTCCACTACCACAATTCTGGATCTGAACCGGTGTTCCTGTACAAACAGTTATATCATTACCAAGACAAACTGTTTGCTGTGCCTGTGCTTGACCGGTGAATAAGAGCAGTAATAAAACAAGTCCTTTCTTCAGTGTATTCAATTGATGTTGAATTTTGTTCATCGTTATAGTCGAAATGTTTAACCGTTAGACGAAAACGGTTGTGCAAAGTTGCTTTAAAATGAAGTTAAATTCAACTAATAATTATCAAAAGTGGATTTTGAATGAACAGAATGCTTGGATTTCAAAGCAACGCTAATGATTTGCTTTTTTTTAATTGATCGTACACAACTCATTAAAATAGTTACATTTGTTCCGTTTTCAAATTCAAAAAAATGTCACACAAATATCAAGCTGAGATCGATGCTTTCATGGAACGAGTGAAAGCGAAGAATGGTCACGAATCTGAATTCATTCAGGCGGTTCAGGAAGTAGCAGAAGCGGTTATCCCGGTAATTGAAGAAACACCGAAATACAAAGCTTCTAAGATCCTTGATCGTATCGTTGAGCCGGAAAGAACAATTATTTTCAGAGTTCCTTGGTTGGATGATGCAGGTAATGTTCAGGTAAACAGAGGGTACCGTGTTGAGTTCAACTCAGCGATTGGGCCTTACAAAGGAGGACTTCGTTTCCATCCATCAGTAAATTTGTCTATTCTTAAATTCCTAGGGTTCGAGCAAATCTTTAAAAACTCTTTGACAACTCTACCAATGGGTGGAGGTAAAGGAGGTTCTGATTTCGATCCGAAAGGTAAGTCAGATAATGAAGTAATGCGTTTCTGTCAGTCTTTTATGACGGAACTTGCGCGTCATATTGGAGCTGATACCGATGTTCCTGCAGGTGATATTGGTGTTGGAGGAAGAGAGATCGGATATATGTTTGGTCAGTACAAGCGTCTTCGTAATGAATTTACGGGAGTATTGACAGGTAAAGGTATCAACTGGGGAGGTTCTTTGATCCGTCCTGAAGCAACAGGATATGGTACAGTATACTTCGCGGAAGAAATGTTGAAGACCAAAGGTGACTCTGTGAAAGGTAAAACGGTTGCTATTTCAGGTTCAGGGAATGTAGCTCAGTTCGCTCTTGAAAAAGTTATCCAACTTGGAGGAAAAGTGGTTACTGTTTCTGATTCTTCTGGGTACGTATACGCAGAAAATGGATTCCATTCTGAGCACCTTGCATTCTTGATGGAGCTTAAGAACGTAAAACGTGGTCGTGTTAGTGAGATCGCTGATAAGTTTGCGGGATTTGAGTTTATCGCAAATGAAAGACCTTGGGGAGTTAAGTGCGATATCGCTCTGCCATGTGCTACTCAAAATGAATTGAATGGATCTGATGCTGAGAAATTGATCTCTAATGGTGTTATGTGTGTCGCTGAAGGAGCGAATATGCCATGTACGCCAGAGGCGATTGCAGCATTCGATGCAGTTAGAGTATTGTTCTCACCTGGAAAAGCTTCTAATGCTGGTGGTGTAGCAACATCTGGTCTTGAGATGTCTCAGAACTCACTTCGTCTTAGCTGGACACGTGAGGAGGTAGATTCAAAACTACACGGTATTATGAAATCTATCCATGAATCTTGCGTAAAATACGGTAAGCGCGAGGATGGAACAATCGATTACGTTAAAGGTGCTAACATCGCTGGATTCGTAAAAGTTGCTGATGCAATGATCGATCAAGGATTAGTGTAATCGATTGATTTTTAAATATTGTAGGTCGCAGTCAGATTTATTGATTGCGACCTTTTTTATAGTTTAGTCTTATGGGCGAAATTAAAATTGACGAAAGAGCAATAGTTTACGATAGAAAAAATTTCAGTGATGAAGAGTTGCTGACGATTTACAAGGCGCTGCTTAAACCACGATTGATCGAGGAGAAGATGCTGATTCTCCTGCGGCAAGGAAAGATCTCTAAATGGTTTTCGGGTTGGGGGCAGGAAGGAATTTCTGTGGGAACTACCTATGCCATGAAAGATGAAGAGTTCATTTTTCCAATGCACCGAAACCTTGGAGTTTTCACTACGAGAGGTATTCCATTAAACCGCTTGTTTGCTCAATTTCAAGGTAAGATGAGTGGATTCACCAAAGGTAGAGATCGCTCTTTTCACTTCGGAAGTAAGGAACACCGTGTAGTCGGAATGATCTCACATTTAGGACCGCAGTTAGCGCTTGCAGATGGAGTAGGTCTGGCGTCAAAGGTCAGAAATGAGAAGAAAGCTACGCTTGTATTTACAGGGGATGGTGGAGCAAGTGAAGGAGATTTCCATGAAGCACTTAACGTAGCCTCCGTATGGGATCTACCGGTAATCTTTGCTATTGAAAATAACCAATGGGGACTTTCGACTCCTTCTCGTGAACAATTTAACTGTAAACAGTTTATCGATAAAGGTATCGGTTATGGAATGAAGGCAGTTAAGGTGAATGGAAATAACATACTGGAAGTAATCTCCACAGTTCGCTCTTTGGCCGAAGAAATGAGAAATGATCCGAAACCGGTTTTACTGGAGCTGATGACATTCAGAATGCGTGGTCACGAAGAAGCTTCCGGGACGAAATACTATCCGGAAGGAATTCAAGATGATTGGGAGCGTTTTGATCCGGTAACAAACTTTACTGATTTCCTTAAAGGAGAAGGTGTACTTACAGAGGATTTATTGGATAAGTATACGAACGACATTAAGTCTGAAATTCAAGAAGGACTGGATGTAGCTTTTGCAGAAGAAAAGATCGTTCCGAATGTAGATCGTGAAATAGAGGACATCTATGCTCCTTATGTTCAAAATATTGTGGAACCTGTTGGACCTAAAACTGAAAAGAGATTTGTGGATGCCATTCAGGATGGTCTTAGACAATCGATGGAGAAACATCCTGATCTCATCATCATGGGGCAGGATATTGCAGAGTACGGTGGGGTGTTTAAGGTTACAGAAGGATTTGTAGATCAATTTGGAAAAGAAAGAGTTAGAAATACACCTATTTGTGAATCTGCGATTGTAGGGGCAGGACTAGGTCTTTCTATCGCGGGAATGAAGGCTGTTGTAGAGATGCAGTTCGCTGATTTCGTAACCTGTGGATTTAACCAGATCGTAAATAACCTGGCTAAAATGCACTGGAGATGGGGGCAAAATGCAGATGTCGTAGTGCGTATGCCTACAGGTGCAGGTGCTGCAGCAGGTCCTTTCCACAGTCAGAGTAACGAAGCTTGGTTCTTCCATACTCCCGGGTTGAAGATCGTTTTCCCTTCGAATCCTCATGATGCAAAAGGTTTATTGGCCGCAGCTATTGAAGATCCAAATCCGGTAATGGTATTTGAACATAAGTTTCTTTATCGTTCAATTCGAGAAGAAATTCCGGATAACTATTACACGGTTGAGATCGGTAAAGGCGCAATCGCTCGTTCAGGAAATGATCTTACGATCGTGACTTATGGATTGGGTGTGCATTGGGCAAAAGAATACGCGGATCAAAGTGAGTATAACATTGAGGTGATCGATCTGAGAACGCTATTGCCTTTGGACAAGGATCTGATTTTCGAATCTGTTAAGAAAACCGGACGTGTATTAGTATTGCACGAAGACTGTCTGACTGGTGGTATAGGAGGAGAGATCGTTGCGCTTATCACGGAGAATTGCTTCGAATATCTTGATGCCCCGGTACTGAGGTTAGCAGCGCTGGATACTCCGGTGCCTTTTGCAGCAGAACTGGAACAGCAGTTTTTACCAAAGGACCGCTTGGATGAAAGTATTGAAAAACTAATGAGCTACTAATAAAAAAAGGGGAACTGAATGTTCCCCTTTTTTTATAATGCTTTACTTAGGATCAGTCTCTGATCACTGTGTAACCAGGATATTTCTTCACGTCAAATACAAACTTGCTGTCGCTGATCTCCGGGTTTGCTTCGAACTTGGTCAGCTTGTATGTCATAACAGTACCGTCCTTCATTTTCATAACTACTTTCTTCAACTCATTTGAAGTTTTTGAAATATAGAGTACGATTGTATGATATTCAACTGCCCCCGCATTTTTCGGATAAAGGTAGATCACATGAACTGTCTCAGAACCAAGTGTAGTTTCTTTTCCGTATTTGTTTTTGAATCCGCTTTCCCAGATCGTCATTAATTTTTTAGGATTAATGCTTTCTTCATCATCTTCGTCTGCATCAGTTTCGTAAACAGACTTTTCCTCCTTAACGATCGTCCATGTTTTAACTCCATTTGAAATGATGGTGTTCTCTCCAAAAGACGCATAGTATTTATCTCCTTTTACCCATCCTTTTCCTGTTTCATTCTCTTCAGTTCCAAGCGAACTGTTTTTAATATTTGCGCTGAATTCTACATAGAATGAGTTCTGAGATTTCATTTTTGCAGAAAGCTTATCGAGGATTGGTTGAGCTTTTTCATCTTGTGCAAAAGACTGTAAACCAAAGATTAGGGAAAGTAATAATGTCAAATATATTTTCATGTCATTCTGATTTTGAACTATGCTAAGCAGAAACTATGCCAAAACAAAGGTAAGAATACTTGTCAAAAATTCTTCAAGATGGATAGCAGTATATCGTTGTTGATTTCATGTTTACCATTAAAGGTCTTAACTTCAAATCCCATGTTATCGTAAGAGTGGATCACCTGTTTAAGAGCTTCTCCCTGGTAATACTCATCATTTTCACCAATGATGAAAAAACGATTTTTCGGAGTGCTACTTAAGGATGCTTCCAGATCTGGGGGATAAACTGTTGCCCAAAGTATAAGTGTGTCCGGTTCAAGACCACATAATTCGACCCAACGGGCTGCCGTTGCACCTCCCTGGGAGAAACCAAGTAAATAAATACGCTCAATTGTCGGATATTTTTCTTGGATCGAAGCATGCAATGTATTCAGATATAGAAGGTTGTCTTCAATGTCCACTTCGCGCTCTACCTTTGTCATCCATGAAGCGCCAACTCTACCGCTGCTGCCGCTCAAATAAAAACGATGAGGTCCCTCTGGACAAATAACAAGAAAATCATCTGGTACATCATGAAATTTTCTAATGAAAAACTCTGTCAGTTGACCATATCCATGAAGTGCATACAACACTTTTTTTGGATTGGCTTGATTGCCACTTACCGAGTATCTTAATTGTCTGGGAACTGAAATGTAATTGATCAAAACAACCAGAATTATATTTCATCCTTTCGAAGATAGTACTTCAGGTGCTTAGGACTGTAATACCATCTTCTTATGAGTTTATCTGATCTCTTGATATCCGGTTGAACTTGATAACTGTCTCTTAGCTCAGGAATCAATTTGTTTTCAGCTTTACCTTCATACACTGCGATCGATTTCCAAACTTCGTTTTCCCAGTCCTCTATTTCAACGTAATAAGGTTTAAAGTCATTTGTTCCGAGATTTTCAAAAAGTTCCGATTCACTCACTTTAATAGGTGCTCTCTCACGAATAGTATAGAACTGTCTGTACGAAGATCTGCGAATTCTGAAATCAACAATGAGGTCTTTGTGTACAGTAGAAGTTAAGCTCGCAAAAGATACTTTCAAAGGAACATGAGGGGATGAAGGTACAGCAATCGGAGATGTTATGGTTTTAGTTTTTCCATCAACATAGAATATGAAATTGTAATTCCCCATGTAGCCTAATTGTTCTCGTCTCGAAACTTCGTTCTCGAGCTCTGCTTCTTTCAGAGCTCTGCTCAATAGGTTTACAGTGATTACCAGATCTACACTATCGTCCGTATCCAAATGTTCTTTGTACTGCTCAATGGTATACTGTTCTGTTGGGAGTATGGAAAGTTGTCCCTCTACATGGCGACGGATCTTTTCTTCGGTCATGGTTGGATGACTTTCATTTTCAAGATCAGTTAATGCGTTATCTTCTTGATTTTCGCTGTTGTCACAACTCGCAACAAAGATCAGGAGACTAAAAAATAGAATTCGTTCTAAGCTCATACCTCAAATATACATACGCTTTTGGAGTTAATGAATACCTTTGATCCTATGAGGGTAGAAATTGAGTCTTCGTGGCAAGAAATTTTGAAGAATGAGTTCAGTGCTCCTTATTTTTCTCAGCTTGTCGAATTTGTGCGATCAGAGTATGCTCAGCATAAAGGAGGTGTTTTTCCTCCCGGACCTCAGATTTTCAGAGCTTTTGAAGCTTGTCCATTTGAAAAGGTCAAAGTGGTTATTTTGGGGCAGGATCCTTACCCTACAAAAGGACATGCACACGGACTTTCATTTTCTGTGGATCCATCCGTCCGTCCATTGCCGAAAAGCTTACATAACATTTACACTGAGCTGAATGATGATCTGCATGTTCAGCGTGCAAATGGAGATTTGTCTTCATGGGCTGAGCAAGGTGTTTTAATGCTGAATGCTGTGCTCACTGTTCGTGAAGGACAACCCGGCAGTCATGCAAATAAGGGATGGGAGCGTTTTACGGATGCAGTTATTCAGCAAATTGCCACGAGGAAGGATCACGTCGTATATATTCTTTGGGGAAGCTATGCTCAAAAAAAAGGCGCTCAGATAAACACACAAAATAATCTAGTTATCAATACTCCTCATCCATCACCGTTATCTGCTTACAGAGGTTTTTTTGGTTCTAAACCCTTTAGTCAGACAAATGCATATTTAAAAGAGCACAATATAGAACCAATAAATTGGTAAGTTAAGATAGACCTTTTGCTATCTTTGCCGCGATGGAATTAAAGAATGATCTTATACTTAGGGCTGCTAAAGGGGAAAGCATAGAACGCTATCCTGTTTGGTTAATGCGTCAGGCTGGAAGAATTCTGCCTGAATACAGGGCTGTACGTAATTCATTGTCTGGCTTCAAGGAGTTGGTTGAAACACCGGAATTAGCCGCGGAAGTTACGATTCAGCCTGTTGATCTGCTTGGTGTCGATGCGGCGATTATTTTCTCTGACATATTGGTGGTTCCCGAGGCTATGGGACTGACCTACGAAATGGTAGAGAAAAGAGGTCCGTGGTTTCCGAAAACCATTCGCTCAAAAGAGGAATTGAAGTACGCTGAGACAGATTTTAATATAGAAGATCGTTTAGGGTATGTGACTGAAGCAATTCGCATCACCAATAAGGAATTGAATGGACGTGTTCCACTTATTGGATTTGCAGGAGCTCCATGGACAATATTCTGTTATATGACTGAGGGACAGGGTTCAAAAACCTTCAGTGTAGCACGTAAGATTTTATACACGGATCCGGATTTGGCACACGAGTTGCTTGATAGGATCACAACAGTGACCATCGCTTATCTGAAATCTCAAATCAAAGCAGGTGCTCACATGTTACAGCTCTTTGATTCTTGGGCAGGTATTTTGGGAAAAGACCAATACGCTGAATTTGGTGTGAAGTACATCAAAAAAATTGCAGATGCGATAACAGAAGTTCCTTTGACTTTGTTCTCTAAAGGAGCATTTCACTCGATCGTGGATCTGGCAAATCTGAATTGTAATACAATTGGTATGGATTGGCAGATGGATCCGGTCTCATTTAGAGAGGTGATAGGAGAATCGCGAACAATACAAGGGAATCTTGATCCGGCAGTACTTTATGGTACGCATGCGTCTGTTGAAGATTTAACGAATAAAATGCTGCATACTTTTAAAAGTCAGCGACATATTGTTAATTTAGGTCATGGTGTTTACCCGGATATTGATCCAGAAAAGGTTAAAACATTTATTAAAACAGTTAAAAATTATGAAATTATTTACTGAAAAAATTACACGTAATGTAGTGCTAATCGTTATTGGATTTTCTTCCATAGTTTCATTTGCACAAGGAGAAAATCTTGTTCCGAATGGAAGTTTTGAGGAATTGACGAAAAAGCCGAAAAAACTGGGAGATATTGCAAATGCAACTGGTTGGGTTTCACCGACTGGAGCGCGTGCAGATATTTTTTCCAGTGGAAAAATTGCGGATATAGACGTTCCAATGAACATCTATGGTAAAGAAGATGCGAAAGAAGGAGGGAATTACGCAGGTATTGTTGGTTTCTCTTATGGTAATAAAGTGCCAAGAACATATGTCTCTACAAAGTTGAGTTCTCCTTTAAAGAAAGGAATGACATATTGCGTAAAAATGTATGTTTCACTCGCTGAGGCTTCGAAATATGCATCAAACAATATTGGTGTACAGTTGTCGAAGAGTCAACCTGGAACGGACGCAAAGGTGTCAATTATTGAGGAGCCTAGTGTACTTCATTTTAATAACGACCTTAAGATCATGTCTGCGAAATATAACTGGACAGAGATCTGTGGAACGTTTGTAGCTAACGGTGGTGAAAAGTTCATTACGATCGGAAATTTCTTGAGTGATGAAGAAACGAAAAGCGAAAGAATGAAAAAGGATCCGGATGTAAAAGTAGCTCAAGTCGTGGCAGCTTATTATTACATCGATGATATTTCAGTTCAATTGGTTGATCTTGAGAAGGGAGAACAGTGTGACTGTGCCGCTGAAGAGGCAGGTGATTCATATTCTCCTACTATCTATCAGAAAGTGTTCAATGTAACGGATGAAATGTCGGAGAAGGAAATCATTGAAATGCATCAGGTTTTCTTTGCCTTTGGTAAAACAAAATTGTCTGCTGAAGGAGAAAGCTCTTTGGATCTGATCGCAGAATTGATGACGAAAAATCCTGAAATGAAGCTACAGGTAATGGGGCATAATAATGCAATGGAAGATGAAGTAGGAATGGAAAATGATTACTATGCTGATATGGATAACAAACGTATCGGTGTTGTAATGGAATACCTGCAGTCAAAAGGCATTGATGCTTCACGCTTGATCCCTGCAGCGAAGGGTAGTGAGGTTCCTAACCCAGATATTACCGAAGAAGATGATGAAGATCTTCGTGAGGCTAAGAGCAGAAGGGTTACATTTAAAGTAAGATAATCCGAAAGGGTATAAATAAAAAAGGTCCGGAGCAATCCGGACCTTTTTTTATGTCGTCTATTTTATCTCGTTCCAAGAAGTGGAGCTCCCTTTTTGTCTTTACCTGTATCGATCGGTTGAACGATCTTCTTGTCTTCAGGTTGATCATATAGCTCAGGGCGAAGATATCTTCCTTTGTTCCAGTCTTCTTTATCAACTTCAACTGCTCTTTTCTCCGGGTACTTTTTCATGTACGGGTCGTTTCTTTCAGTGTGAACCGTCCATGATACCTCCATGCCTTCAACACCTCCTGCGATTACGAATTGTCCGTTCGCAAGTTTTGATTTAATATACAAAGGAGCATAACCTCCAATAGGAGTCAGTTGGTATGTGCAATTTTCGTTGTTTACCGCATCGAAGTATTCTGGCATTGTAACGATTGCTTCTCCATTCTCATCAAATGTTGCATTTCCACGATATACGTTCAATACTTCATTTGACTCGATACTGAAGTGACGTAGATATTTGTTTTCAGGATCTGTAGGGTGATCGATATAGAAAGGTTTGATACCGGCTGCACCCATATCGCCATTCGCATAAATTGAGAATCCGTTAACATCAGATTGTTCTCCCCACACCCCAACATAACCGAGTCCATAAGTTCCAACAGCATTATATGACAGTGAACCTAAAGCATCGTAGTTTCTTCCGTAAACACCGAATCCTTGTCTGTAGTTCGTTTCTCCCACAACTCCGTTGAATCCGATTCCATACGTTCCGTATCCTCCTGTAGTACGTAGGTTATTTCCATAGATCCCTGCTGAAGCTGTTGCAGTTGCTTCAACTTGTCCAGACACGGCATTTGCTGCGCCTGTGGTGCTTCCTACAATTGCCGACGTCAATGTGCTTGAGGAATTAGTGCTCGCCTGAATGGCTGCATAGCCGTTCGAAGGGTTAGTAGACGAAGCCGCTATTCCAACTCCGGTATTGGAGTTTTGTACACTCAATGCCGTACCTAGTGCTGTTGAAGTATTCATCTCCACCGCACCGGCATCAACGGTAATAATTCTACCTAATCCTGCTCCTCCTTGATCATACGATTGATCTAATGTGTTACCACTTGCTCCTGGTAAAGTAACAGTATTTCCTCCTGCTCCTGAGATGGTAAGGTTGTTTCCTGATACGGATAAGGTCTGGATCTCATTGGTTGGATTTGAGTCCGCATCATTCGGACTTGTAATGTATCCGGCGTCGTTCGTGAATGCGCTTACGTTTGTTGGTGCATTTGTAAGGTCGTTATAATCACCGCTGAATCCATCACCCGAGCTTGCTGCATATAATGCGTATGGTACGCTAAGCAATTCAGTTGTTCCCGAAATGGAATAGGTCGTTCCTCCATTTGGATCAACCTCCGTTTTGAGAAAGTACGGTCCGTTTGACCAATCGATAGCACTAAAACTACCTGCAACCACTGTCCCTGTTCCAATCTCTATTGTTGCGAGACCATTTGTGTTTGTTGATGGTGTTTGGCGTTCAATATATACTGCTACTCCTGACGCACTTCCTTGAAGTATACTCATTTGCATACCAACAACTGCGTTTGCAACAAGACCGTTCGATGCATTTCTGACAACAGACTGATACGTCATTTTTTGAGGTGCCTGGGCCCATGTATTGATGGTTAACAGGAATAATCCCAAGCTCATTATTATCTTTTTCATGTTAGTTTTTTACAAGTTTATAGGTGTTGAATTGTTCGTTTGTTCCGATCTGTATAGAGTACACGCCCGTTGCATAGGATTCGAGGTCGATTATTGTCTCAGATGCAATCAATCGGTCTGTTAGGATCAACTTACCGGCTGCATCGTAAACTTTGAAGAGCGTGTTCAGGTTGTCATTGCTGATCCTGATCACAAGTTTACCTTCAGTTGGATTTGGGAAAATGGAAACGTTCAGGTCATTTTCTTCGAAACCGCTGACCTGGTAGAATTCAAATGGTTGTTGCACTCCTTCATTCCAGCTGTTATTCGCTCCATCTACATGAGCGTAATCGATCTGACCAACTGAATAAGATACCGAACCTCCTGAACCGTTTGCATCTCCTCCACCACTGGTAACATTGGACTGTGAGAATGCCATGGTAGAACCGAAAGCGCACAATCCGAAAAGAATAGCTCTCATAGTAGTATGAATTTGATGATTTAGAATATCTAATTTAGTAAATCTAAGTCAAATTGACATTGGTCATTTTTTTTGACTCTGCAGTACCTAACTTCGTAACATGAAAAAGTACAGTCTATATTTCGTACTACTCTTGCTTTTGTTCAGCTCTTGTTCTGATGAACGAATTGAATATGTAGTCAAAAAGACAGATCTGGTTGAGGCTGTTTATTCGAGTGCAAGCGTAAAACCGGTTGATGTTTATACGGTAAAATCGACGGTTGGCGGTTACCTCGATGGGATTCTACACCAGGAAGGAGATCTTATATCCAAGGGGGAATTGCTCTTCGTTATCAGAGATATAGCTGGTTCGAACAGCGAGGATAACGCACGATTGGCATACGAGCTTGCTCAAAAGAATTTAGTAGGAGAAAGATCTGTTTTGAGAGATATGGAGCTCGAGATAGCTAACCTTGCACTGAAACGAAAGAATGATTCCCTCAATTACGCGAGAAATAAAGCACTTTACGATTCCGGAGGTATTACAAAAATCGAACTCGAACAGAGTCAATTGCTTTATGAATCTGCACGATCATCTCACTTATCGGCAATTAATCGATATAACCGCACGGAACGAGAGTTGCGTACTTCTTTGGAACAAGCTCGAAACAATTATAATTCTTCCGCCTCTAGATCGGATGATGCACATATATCCTCTGTTTTAAATGGTCGAGTGTATAGTGTTTTAAAGGAAAAAGGTGACCTTGTATCCATTCAGGAGCCAATTGCCGTAATTGGTTCAGCAACCGAGTTTGAGATCGAATTGCTGGTTGATGAGGTTGATATCGCTAAAGTACGTGAAGGTCAGCTAATGTATATCAACATGGAAGCCTTCCCGGGAAAGGTATTCGAAGCAGAAGTTGTCCGAATTGTACCAAAGATGGATGAACAAACGCAAACATTCAAAGTAGTAGGTAAGTTCAGGAATGCTCCATCTCAGCTTTATATGGGATTAAGTGGTGAAGCGAGTATAGTCATAGAAGAAAGAAAAAATGTGATCGCTATACCACGCGAATATATAAATGACAAAGGAGAGGTAGAGACTGAAGCGGGATTTAAGAAACTTAAATTGGGAGTAAAAAGTTTAAGTGACGTAGAAGTTCTTGAAGGTTTAAATCCGGGAGAAATCATCTATAAACCAGAAAATTGAAGTACAGCATCATCTTTTCAATAGCAAGAACACATCTTTTGACCAGAAAGCGTCAAACGATCGTAGCTGCATTGGGGGTAACATTCGGTATAGCATCGTATGTGATCATGATGGGGTTTATGACCGGATTAAATGGACTTCTTGATGGGATGATCTTGAACAGAACACCGCATATTCATATCTACAATGAGCTGGCTCCAAGCAAATCACAACCGATCGAAAAAGTAAGTAAGTACAACGAGCACAAGAAGATTGTAAGATCGGTTCGGCCTAAAAGAAAACAAACACGGGTGCGCAATGCAAATGCCCTAATGCGTGAATTGGCAGCTTTGAAAGAGGTTAAAGCCGTTACACCAATGGTGAGGGCACAGGGCTTTTATTTAGCTGGTTCAACTCAGTTAAGTGCCTCTCTGATCGGGGTGGATGTCCTTATGGAATCGGAAAACTATCAGCTTTCTGATTACATAGTAGGCGGGAAGGCGGAGAACCTTGCAACAATTGATAATGGTATTCTGCTGGGTATTGGTGCTGCCAAGAAAATGTCGGTCAGCTCAGGGGATAAAATACAGGTCATTTCGCCAACAGGTACCATTTTTCAATTAAAGGTCGTTGGATTCTTTCAAAGTGGACTGGCTGATATTGATAACATTCAAAGTTATGTCAGTCTTAAGACAGCCCAGCGAATTATGGGACAATCAGTAAACTATATTACTGATATTAATGTGAAGTTAAAGGACATGAACCTCGCGCCCGAGCTTTCAAAGGATATAGAGGACAACTACGAAGTGAATGCTGTGGATATTCAAACGGCGAACGCTCAATTTGATACGGGTTCATCGATCCGGACATTGATCTCCTATGCCGTTTCGATCACCTTGCTTATAGTCGCTGGTTTCGGGATATATAATATCCTAAACATGCTGATCTATGAGAAAATGAATGATATCGCAATTCTTAAAGCAACTGGGTTTTCCGGAAGGGATGTGGAAAGGATCTTCTTAAGTCAAGCCATGATCATAGGTTTGCTGGGTGGAATTCTGGGTGTTATCGTTGGGTATTTTATTTCACTGTTGATCTCTAGAACTCCTTTTGAGACGGAGGCTTTACCGACCATCAAAACGTATCCGGTTAACTTTGAGCCAATGTATTATGTGATCGCTATAATTTTCGCTTTGGTGTCCACATTCTTCGCAGGTTATTTGCCTTCGCGAAGAGCAAAACGCATTGATCCGGTTGATATTATCAGAGGACAGTAGGTATGAGTAAGATTATAGAGGCAAAGAATATCAATAAGCATTTCTACAAACCTGTAGATTTCCATGTATTGAAGGACATCAACTTTACGATCGATCAAGGTGAGTTCGTATCCATTATGGGTAAATCCGGTTGTGGGAAATCTACGTTGCTCTATATATTGTCAACGATGGATACAGATTACGAAGGTGAGCTCTTTTTAAATGATCAGCTTATTACAGGCAGGTCTCAGAATGAGCTGGCGCAGATCAGAAATGAGAATATCGGGTTTGTATTTCAGTTTCACTATTTGTTAAGTGAGTTTTCGGTTCTTCAGAATGTTATGTTGCCGGGGTTGAAACGCAATATTAAAAGTAGGGAAGAAGTAGAGCACGATGCGTATGAAAAACTTCGTTTGCTGGGTATTGAAAGTGAAGCTAAAAAAAGAGCCAGTCGACTTTCCGGAGGACAGAAACAACGTGTAGCGATCGCACGTGCACTCATTAATGATCCGGCAATTATTATGGGTGATGAACCAACGGGAAATCTGGACAGCAAGAATTCTGAAAATGTCTATAATATCTTCAACGATCTCTGCCAGGAAAAAGGATTATCGCTTTTAATTGTGACTCATGATGAAGAGTTTGCTGCACGTACACATCGAACCATTCATATGGAAGATGGTCGCATTATAAGCACCTAATCACAATCGGTTACCTAATTTCTTCAATGTCTGTACAAATTGATCACTGATCTCATTTTGAGAAATGTGCGTTCCATCCCGACTGACAACCACACCGCGAGAAATGGTTTGTTTTGCGTGTTTAGATGAACAGGAATAAACAAGGGTCGAGATCAATTTGGCATCTTCACTGGCGGCCAATAGCGGTGTACTGGTATCATAAGTAGCGGCATTCAAAGGACTACCGATCGCAAAAAAATCAGTCGTGTAATCATTCATGGCCTTTCTACCGGATAACAATGCCTGTTCGATCGCAAATGCTCCTGAATCTCCCGAAGTGTGAGCAAAGGTCATTCGACTATGTGTCGTAAGACGTTGTCCGTAGTCTAATAATCTTAGTTCTTCCAATGGGTCCAGACTCACGTGACTATCTGTTCCAATACTCCATTGTCCATTTTGCTGTTGATAGTCGTGAAGAGGAAATAGACCGTCACCAAGGTTCCCTTCTGTTGTTGGACAGATCACCACATTAGCACCCGAACTACTGATCGCCTTTACTTCTTCCGGTGTAAGATGAGTTGCATGAACTAGATGATAGCGATCATTCATAGCGATGTTATGTGCAAACCATTCAACGGGACGCTGTCTTAAATAAGCCAGAGAGTCTTGAACTTCCTTGAGCTGTTCAGAAATGTGTATATGAAAAGGAATATCTTGTGGTCCTGCAAGACTTGTGCGTTTTATTTCTTCAGGATCTACTCCGCGCATGGAATGGATCCCGATTCCAACATTAGCACCTTCATAGTGCAGGCAATCAAGTTTGCTGCTTTCGAGTAGCTTTAGATAATCCTCCATGTTGGCAGAAAGAAATCGCTTTTGTCCCTCTACTGCGGGCACTCCAAATCCACCTTTTTGATAGAAGATCGGAACAAGAGTAATGTTAATACCGGTTTTCTTTGCGGCTGCTATAAGCCGACTTCCCATCTCAGAGATAGATGCATACGGTTTTCCATCTTTGTTGTGATGTACATAATGGAATTCTGCCACATTCGTATAACCCGCGGAAAGCATTTCGGCATATAACATTCCGGCGATGGCTTCAAGATCGTCTGGATCAATAGACAGCGCCAGGTCATACATTGCATTGCGCCAGGTCCAGAAACTGTCAGATCGCTTAGTTGGATCATGAACCTCAGCTAATCCCGCCATGGCGTACTGAAAGGCATGAGAATGTGCATTTTGAAAGCCGGGTAGTGTAAGTCCTTTGACTATTTGAATTTCTCCTTGCTTTTCTGCATCCTTCTCAATGGCCAGGATCATACCATTATTATCCACACGGATCAATACATTTGATTGAACACCCTCGTTGAATAATATTTTTTCAAAATGATATGCTGTCATGATTCTATTGCTGCAATTAGTTGTTTGAAGGCATCTTTCAAATAGAGTCTGATCTCATTCGCTCTTTCCGTATTGAAGTTTAGTTCTTCGTCATCCATATAGAGGATCTTGTTCATTTCCAGTTGCAAGGCGTGAACATTATTCTTCGGGTTTCCAAAGTTTCGTGTAATGAAACCACCTTTAAAAGGATCATTGTAATTGACTTGACGAGCGCTTTTTCGAAGTGCATTCAGTGTGATATCAATCAATTTTTGATCTGCCGATTGACCATCATTTGTACCGAGGATCATATCCGGAAAAATCTCCTTTCTGATCGTAGGTACGAAGTGACGAATGGAATGTGCATCCCAAAGAATTACTTTACCGAATTCGCGTTTACGGTCTTCCAGTAATTCCTGAACCTTATTGATATATGGCCAATAATAATGTTTTAGGCGTCTTTCAACTTCATGCTGATCCGGGTGATGTGCTTCACTCAGGTATATTGGGTTACCAAAAAAGTCTGTTGTCGTGGTCAATGCGGTTATGATCCTACCGTCATTATATAACGGCTTGCTTTCCGGGTCTCTGTTCAGGTCGATCACCCAGCGTGAATAACGCGCATGAATAATAGTGATACCAAGCTCTGATGCAAAATTATAGAGGTCATGAACGTACCAGTCGGTATCGTCTGGCTGAGCCATTTTATCTGCTATAAATGCGTCTTTGAGTTCTTCAGGGAATGCGGTACCACAGTGCGGTACACTCAGGATAAAAGGAACTTTTGGTCCTTTAGGTTCAATGATCACGAATGGTTCTTCCATACCATCAAAGGTAAGAAAAGTATGCTTCAGCTGTATTGTTGTAAAATCGATATTGCCTGTCTTTCATAGCTTGAACCAAACAGGTTTACATGTACTAAAATCGGGTAGAGCTGATATAGTGCAATACGGCTTTTCCACTCATGATCAAGGGGATAATAGTCCAAGTATGCGCTATATGTTTCGGCCGGAAATCCGCCAAACAACTGCATCATAGCGAGATCCATTTCACGGTTTCCGTAGTAAACAGCAGGGTCTATTAATGCGGGGTTTCCATCTTCGTCAAATAGCGCATTCCCGGTCCAGAGATCTCCATGTAGCAATGCCGGTTTGGAGTCGGGACAATTGTCACTCATCCAGTTTTCCAACCTTGTCATTATATTCATAGAAACAGGTTGGAGAAAACCTGATCGTTTTGCCAGCTCCAATTGAGGTAAGATGCGTTCATGAATATAGAAGTCAGTCCAGCTATCTCGCCACTTATTGGATTGACCTAGTGTCGCTAAGTAGTTGTCTTCGTGCCAACCGAATTGTTCAGATGAATGTAGGTGTAATTCGGCAAGCCTGGTGCCAAATTCTTTCCAGTTGGGTTTTCCTTCTGATAGAAAGGTCATTAAAATGTATTGAAATCCATTTATACTTCCCGTCGCAATTACTTCTGGAATAACAAAGGTCCTGGTATCTCTTAGTGCGCGTAATCCATCATCCTCCTTTTTATAGATCTCTGGAGGTAATTCTTCTCCAAGCTTGATGATCAGTTGTTCTTTTTTTGTAAGAATGCGGTAAACACCGTTCTTCTGACCACCTGAAATACATTGAACATCAGAAGGATTAGTGCTTAATCCTTCTTGTTTGATGATTTTATGAATTACCTCAGATATATTCATTGAAAACTACATTATGATCATTGAAAGCTATTAAATAAACAATAGAATACAATGGATCTAAATGGATAAATAACTCTAAAACTAAGTTAATTCCCTTCCTTTTGTCGATAAACCAGCGAAATTAAGAGATGATAAATTATGAGCACATAATATATGCGTGCATAGCAACCATTTAAAACTTGTGGCGTTTTACAAGTAGAACCCCTAAAATTTTTGATCATGAAAACGCTCGACACTACTTTCGGTTTTAGGAGACTATTCTTTTTCTTCTCTTTTATCTTTTCTGTTTGGAACGCACAGGCGCAATACTGTGATTCTGTCGTTCCAACAATGAATGTTGATCTCACAGCTTCACCGTACATGTCATGGACAAGTCCAGGTATTGTACGTGATGGTCTATGTTGTGGAGCAAGTAATCCGGATAACTGTCTGGAATTCGTGATCACCTTACATCCGAATACGATCGCCATCAGTTTCGATATCGCATCAGGAGCAATTCCTCCTGGAGCTTTATACTACCAGATCGATTGTGGGCCCGCAATACCTGTTGGTCAACCGATTTGTATTAGTGGGGTTGGACCGCATCATTTAACTTTCTGTAAACCAGGAAATAATAACAACTCTTTTTCAGTAACTGCTTATCCGGATCCAATGATTGGACCTGATATTACCTTGAATAGCGGATGTCAAGGATTTATTTATGCTAATTTCTACAATGAACCTTCTATGAGCTGGACGAGCATAGCTCCAGGAGCTGTGGGAGCGTACGACGGTCTGCTTTCATGTACAAGTGGATGTGATACAACATTCGTGAATGCACCTTCAAATCCTCCGGCTTATGTGGATTATCTGGTATGCGGAAACGACATCGGTGGTTGTAATCCAAATCCAATCTGTGATACAATTCGCGTAAACTTTGTTTCTCCGGTAACAGTGGATATTGATATCGACACTGCGTACCGATGTTTTGGTGATCCTTCAATCCTTATGACAGCATCTGTTGCCGGAGGTACACCGCCATACAATATCAACTGGAGTTCGGGTTCATCGTCGAATACAGAGAATGGTATTTCCGGTGTTTATACGGTTTTTGTATCCGATAATTCGGGTTGTTTGATCGCTTCAGACTCTGCATTGATCATAGAAAACCCGTTACCTCTGGTGAACGCAGGTCCGGATCAGTTTGTGTGTGATGGTGCTCCTGTGACTTTATCCGGTGCTGGTGCAGTGAACTATGTATGGAACAACGGAGTAACGAATGGCGTTCCTTTTGTGCAAGCAGTAGGAACGACTACATACACCGTTACAGGAACCGATATCAACGGTTGTCAGAATACCGATCAGGTGGATGTGACAGTTTGGGCTTTACCAAATGTGAATGCCGGTTTGGATCAGACTGTTTGTGATGGCACCGCAGTTACGCTGAGCGGATCTGGTGCGGTAAACTACGCATGGGATAACGGCGTATTGGATGGGGTTCCATTCGTACAAGGCGTCGGGACAACTACTTATATAGTTGTAGGAACAGACAATAACGGTTGTCAAAATACAGATCAGGTTGATATTTTAGTTAATCCATTGCCTGTAGTAAATGCCGGACCTGATCAATCAGTGTGCGCAGGAGTTGCAGTAACCTTGAGTGGCTCAGGAGCGGTTAATTACCTTTGGGACAATGGTATCAGCAATGGAGTTCCATTTGTTCAAGGTGCAGGCACAATAACTTACACTGTAACAGGTACGGACGCAAATGGTTGTCAGAATACGGATCAAGTAGATGTGAACGTATGGGCGCTACCAAATGTAAGCGCAGGTCCAGACCAACAAGCATGTTTCGGTTCTGCTATTACCTTAACGGGTAATGGAGCGTCGAATTACACTTGGGACCAAGGGGTTACAAATGGTGTCCCATTCGGACAAGGTGTTGGAACCATTACATATACGGTTATAGGAACAGATGTGAACGGATGTCAAAATACAGATCAAGTAGATGTTACCATTTGGGCATTACCTAATGTGAATGCCGGATCTGATCAGATAGTATGCGAGAATGTTCAGGTGACCCTAAATGGTGCAGGAGCGATAAACTATATATGGGATAATGGCGTGGTGAATGGAGTTCCGTTCTTTCCACCTCTCGGAACAACAGTTTATAATGTGATCGGAACAGATGCAAACGGATGTTCCGGAAGTGATCAAGTGCAGGTTACGGTAAATCTGCTTCCCGTTGTTTCTGCCGGACCGGATCAAATGGTATGTGACGGAGTTGCAGTAACGCTATCAGGTTCGGGAGCTCAGAATTACGCTTGGGATAATGGTGTAAGTAATGGGATTCCTTTCATACAAAGTGTTGGTACGACTACCTATACCGTTATTGGAACAGATGTCAACGGATGTCAGAATACAGATCAGGTAAACGTTACCGTTTGGGCCTTACCGAATGTAAGTGCGGGAATGGATCAAACCATTTGCGAAGGGACGGATGTTACACTGTATGGTTCAGGAGCATTAAATTATTCCTGGGATAATGGCGTTACCGATGGAGTGGCTTTTGTTCAGGGTGTAGGTGTTTCAACATATACAGTAACAGG
>SBGS01000044.1 GCA_006226555.1 Bacteroidota bacterium | reverse complement strand
CTCCTTCACTTGAAATCGAGCTGGAGCTTGCCAAGTTGAACAGACTCGAAGAAGAAAGTAACGCAAAGATCGCATCATACCGTTCTCCTGAATTGGCTGATAATGCTCAAAAGGAAACCTACTTGAATGAATTGAAAAAGGAGTCGGATGTTTTGGACTTGAATGAAGCTTCTTTGAGTACAGTTGAAGAATTGAAGTCAGCTGATAAAGCTTTGGTTTCATACCGTTCTGCAATTGAAGATCGATTGAATCAGGTAAATAGTGCAATGGAAACTTCTCCTTCAGAAGAACATGAATTGGAAAGGAATTGGCTGATAGAAGAATTGAAAGAGATTGATGCGCGCAGAACAACAATTGCAGATCGTATCACGGCTCTTGAATCAGGAGATGTTGCAGTAAATGAAAAGAAGACAGCTTATATAAATGACCTGCGTGAAGCTTCGAAAGTTTCTGATTTAAAAGAAAATGAGTTAAAAACCATTCCTGAATTAAAGGATGCAGACAGGTCTTTAGAAGAATACGAGGCGGAGCTGGAAAAGATTGAAGCAAGCATTCAAAAACAATTGAAGAAATCACCTTCGCAAGCGCTTCAGGATGAATTGAGCTGGATACAGGAAGAGAAGGCAAATGTTGCGGAACGTCGCAAAAGGATCAGTGTCAGTATTGGCGATCTCGAATACGGCGTAGTGACAGAAAACAGTGAGAAAGAAACGTTCTTAAATGATGTGCGTTCAGCTTCTCAAGTTGAGGATTTAAATGAAAGCAATTTAAAAACTCCGGCAGAGCTAAATGCTGCGGATGAGGCACTAAAACAATATGAAGAGGAGCTATCAGAACGCATTCAGGAAATAGATGAGCAGATCAAAATCGCTCCTTCGAAAGATTTGGAACAACAGCGTTCTTGGTTAGTCGAGGAGAAGGAAAATGTCCAACAAAGAAGAAGGCGTATCCGTGTAATGATCGGTGAACTGGAGACCGAGGTGTTAGCAGATGGAGCGGATACACGTGAGCTCGATCGTTCTATCAGAGAGAAGGAGGAAAGACTAAATGACCCTAACGTAACGGAGGCGGAGAAAAAAGAACTTAGGGCAGAGATCCTTGAACTGAGTGAAGAGCGCGCTGAGATCAGGTCTGAACAACTGAATAAAGAGATCAAGCGTGATCAGGATCAGCTCGAAATCACGCTCAATGAAGTTATCAAGGGTTCAGACGAGGAATCGGTGTTTACTGAATTGAGAGATCTTGTAGTTGATCAAGGAGCAAGAGAGGAAGAAGAGCTGGCAGAGATCAATAAAATAGACGATCCACAACAAAAAGCTTATGAGCTAGAAAAATACAGAGCACAGCAAGAGCAAAAGCAGGAGGACATTCGTTCGATCGCATTGAACGAACAGGTCAGAACACTGGAGAGTGAGAATGACATTCAGATTACCAACAAGGAAGAGCTGGAAGAACGCAAGAGAAGATTTGTCGTTCGTCTTGGAGAATTAACACGCGAAATAGACAAAAAGGAAGATGAGATCGCATCTGCCAAGAAAAAGGATGTTCCTTCACTTACAGAAGAGAAGGAACTATTGGAGAAGGAATACAAGGTGATCAAGGATGAAATTGAACGCATTGATCAACAGCTTATTACTTTACCTGATGAGCAACCGGATCTTGTAGAAAATGCCATGACAACTGAGATAGGTTTCCAGGAAGAGCGGAAAATTGCAGCTTCTGAAGATTACAGAAACTACGAACCTGTAGGGCGATTGGTATTTGAGAAAGCAGAACAAATTCGTACTTTAGAAGACGAAGTAGAGCAGCTAAGAACGCAGCTGAGTGAGCAAACTTTGTTGAACTTCACCAATGAAGCTGATCCGGAAAGAGTTGATTATCTGGTAGAAGAGATCAAGAAGTTGGAGGCTCAGATCGACAAAATGAAGATCGAGCTCACGCAGCAGGAGTATGAAGCAAATAAGTTGTTACCTTCGAACGAGAACGAAGCTATGAAGATCAAAAATCTTGTTGCACGCGGCATAAAACCGATCCAAACATCTGTATTGGCAGCCAGTCTACTGAGTATTCCGGCGGATGGTTTTGCAATTGGTGAAAAGGCCGAGCCGGGAGAGCCCAGAGCAATGCCTATCGCCATCGGGGTGGAGTATCCGGAAGGATTGGTATACCGTGTACAGGTAGGTGCATTCGCTCGACCAATTCCTGCAGAGCTGTTCTCTGAGTTTACACCGGTTTCCGGTGAAAAGATCGATGGGACGAACATCACACGCTATATGGCGGGTTATTTCAATGACATCAATCGCGTAGTTCAGGCGCGTGAACAGATCAAAGGATTAGGGTATAATGATGCGTTCATTGTTGCGTACTGTAATGGTAAACGTATTCAGTGGGGTGAGGCAAGAAGAATGGAGGCTCAGGGTATTTGTGTACCGAAGCGTTCAGAAGAGTTGATCCTGGATATCGCTGAAAAAACAGCTGAGAACTTAGGTATTGATCTGGATAAAGGTGTTATCGATGTTGAAGAACATGACTATAACAAAGCACCTGGAGCAGCAGATGCGGATGCGATCGAAGATATGAAAGGACTGTTCTTTACCGTTCAGATCGGTGTGTTCAACAGACCGGTGGGTGAAGAAAGTCTACATGGCATGAAAGAGATCCTGACTATTCGTTTACCAAATGGACAGATCAGATATACAACGGGAATTTTCAACTCGGTTGAAGAAGCTATGCCACGCAGAAATGAGGCCTTGAGCAGCGGAGTAAGAGGTGCATTTGTGACTGCCTATTACAACGGTGAGCGCATTCCACTATATCAGGCAAAAAAGATCCTGGAAGAACAGGGAGAGTCTGTTCTTTATACCCGTCAAACGAAAAAAGAGGAGAAACCGAAAGAGACTCCGGTTGTTACGAATCAAAATATAAAGACGGAAACAGTTGAGGTCATGGAACCGATCGTAGAAAAACGCATGCCACGTGTTCAGATCGTTACCAAGAAAAGCTTTGAAGAATTCCCACGTGATATCTTGAACCGATACAATACAGAAGGAACATTTTTCTATGATGAAGAAGACGGAAAAGTAAAGTCGATCATCTATCAGGATGAAGATCATTTACCGCGTGTCTATAACTTCAGAAAAGATGTTGATACGATTTATTTCGATCTGGATGAAATGACTTTTGATGGATCGAACGCGATCGAAGCAAGAATACCTCAAACTACTATACCGGGAGACTTGATGGATTGGTTACTTCGATTGAGCTACCGCAAGTCGATTGAACAAAATGGCGAAGAGCTTGTACTGCGCATATATGATGTAATAGAAGATAAGCAGAACGGGATAATGGATCGATTGAGAAGTTTTGGTTACGTTCCCGAAGTTGTCGAATTAATTGAAGAATAAAGAAATGGCATTGGATTACGAAACAGAATTAGAAGCATTAGTAGTTGAACAGATCGTTGATCAAAAGGATCTGATTGTTTTTAACGACGATTTCAATACGTTTGATCATGTGATCGAATCTTTGATAAAGGTTTGTAAACATGAGGTGGAGCAGGCAGAGCAATGCACCTGGATCATTCATTACAATGGTAAGTGTCAGGTGAAGAGAGGTGAATTTGAGAAATTAGAGCCGATGTGTACAGCGTTGTTAGAGAGAGGTATCACAGCTGAAATACAATAATTACGAAGAGAATTCATCCAATAATGATACGCTTCGCTTGTTAAAACAAAAAAAGCCTTTATATTTGCACTCGCAAATGGCCTCGTAGCTCAACTGAATAGAGCACTTGATTACGGCTCAAGAGGTTTCAGGTTTGAATCCTGACGAGGTCACAAAA
>SBGS01000154.1 GCA_006226555.1 Bacteroidota bacterium | reverse complement strand
CCTAGTGTGATTGCATCGGGTACAACATTGAAATGTTCAAATGCAAAGAGCTTACCGCTCCGTCCCATACCACATTGAATCTCATCAAAGATGAGCAATGCACCGACTTCATCACATCGTTTTCTGATCTCCTGTATAAATGCGAGATCAGGGACGCGTACCCCCGCATCTCCCTGTATGGTTTCAATTATTACTCCTGCTGTGTAGGGAGTGATCAGATCCAAAGAAGAAATATCGTTGTGCTTTATAAAATAAACGTCTGGAATTAACGGTCGGAAGGGACTCTTCTTCACCTCGTTTGCAGAAATGCTCATTGAACCAAGAGTGCTTCCATGGTAAGAACCTAAGCAAGATACGATCCTGCTTCGTCCAGTAACTCTTCTGGCAAGTTTGATTGCTGCTTCGTTAGCTTCTGTGCCTGAGTTTACCGGGTAAACGCCATCTAGTGATTTTGGTAGTTTACTGATGAGAGCATTGGTAAGATTAAGTTGAGCATCTTGAATGAATTCGCCATATACCATGACGTGTAAATGACGGTCTACCTGCTCATGAATTGCCTTGATAACCTTGGGGTGATTGTGCCCTATATTATTTACAGCGACACCAGAAATCATGTCCATGTATCGTTTCCCGGACTTATCGAAAAAATAGAGTCCTTTGGCGTGATCAACGTCGATCAGAAATGGAAATGGACTGGTTTGTCCTTGGTGTTGTAAAAAAGTCTCTTTTCTTGTCATATATTACCGCTGAGGGCCCTTGGGCGGACCTGGTTGGTTCACACGATTCAATAATTCTCTTTTGAATCGCTGTTCCAAACTTAGCAGTTTTGCTGCTTTTTTATACCCGATTATATCAGCGAATTTTTTGTTGTACTCTTTTTTCAATTCAACCTCCCGGAGCTCTCCATCCAGAATAGTGTTCACCTTGGTTTTAACTTCTTGGTCACTTAGCGAATCGAAATTCGTTCTGAGCTCGTCATTAAGTTTCTTACGTTCTCTTTTTATATCTCTGAATTTCGTCTCCATTTCATGGTACAAAGGCCAGAATTTTTCCGATTGTTCTGTCGTAAGATCAAGTTCTTTTGTGAAGAAAGCAATCTTTAACTGTTCAATTTTTTCTCTTTTGTCCTTAGGTGTCTCCTGTGATAAGCCAAGTGTGCTAATAAGGGTAAATATCAATAACAATGTTGCTCTCATAGTTTCATATTTAAATAAATTCGTAAGATTCTATTTCCTCGTTCTGATCGATCCCATTTTCCTTCAAATATTCCAAAATGGCATCTTTGTCCAGTTCGTTTAATTCTGTTTCAATGTTTCCGTTTAGCTCCGGTAAAGATTCAGAGTTGTCATTCGTTACAATTTCTTGCAGTCCTTCCTCTTTTAGTTCGGTAGTGAATTCAGCGATCAATTCAATCTCGAAATCATCAATGTTTTCGTCGATGTATGCCAGGACTTCAGATTGTTTTACCTCCTGTAATTCTGCAGCGAGATTAATATCATTTATTTTATTGGAATTATTCGTAAATACAGTGAAAAACAGAACCAATGAGGCGGCTGCGGAAATTGCAAGATAAAAAGCAGGGCGACGATAGAGCGGAATTACTTTAGCTGAAGATTCCATTTGTTGGATCTTCTTTGCCATTTCAATGAAATAACGCTCATCAGGCACTTCAGGCCTTTTGTATTTGATACGGTCTAATATTTCCTTTTGTTTGTTCATGTTATACTGCCTTTGACAACCTTTAAACAGAGAGGTTTAATTTGTGTTTTAAAAAATCTTCTACTTTTTGTCGGGCAATGTGATAACTTGCCTTAAGTCCGCCTTCAGAGGTGCCCGTAAGTTTACTGATCTCGGCAAAGGGAACTTCGTCAAAATAACGGAGCTCGAAAACCATGGCTTGCTTTTCTGGTAGTGTTTGAATAGCTTCCTTGAGAAAAGTTTCTATTAATTCTGCCTCCGGAAGATCGTTATGATCGCTACTGATTTGAATGAAAGTACCGTCAACCGAAGTGTGATCATGCCTTTTGTTGCTTTGAATGAAGTTCAGCGATTCATTTGTAGCTATTCGATACATCCACGTATAAAGTGATGAGTCACCATTAAATGAGTTCAGATTTCGGAATACTTTAATAAAGACATTTTGGAGCACATCATTGGTATCCTCATGGTTTTTCAGATACCTATGAATATGTAGATACAGGCGTTCACCGTATTTAACGGTGATCGCGGTGAAAGCTCTTTCGCGTTTTGAAGCATTCTGAGTAAACCAATCTAATATTTCATGATCCTCAGGGTGCTTCATACTGAATTAATTTTTTCGCTGAATTACTTTTTTAGCAGCTTCAATAATATTTGGTGTGTCAATACCGAATTTTGTCAATAGCTCTTCCGGTTTACCACTTTCACCAAATTTATCATTAACTGCGACGTACTCCTGAGGAGCTGGATGTGATTGAGAAAGCACCTGGGCGATAGAATCTCCAAGTCCCCCGTTCATCATATGTTCTTCAGCAGTAACTACGCATTTTGTCTTGCTAACAGACCTTAAGACAGAATCAGCGTCCAAAGGTTTAATCGTATGCATATTAATTACTTCTGCGCTGATCCCTTCCTTTGCTAATTCCTGAGCTGCTTCAATGGATTTCCAAACAAGATGACCGCAAGCGATGATCGTAACATCTGTTCCTTCGATCAATAGATCCGCTTTTCCTATTGTGAATTCCGCATCTGGTTGAACGAAGATCGGAACAGACGGACGACCGAAACGCAGGTAAACCGGTCCGTCATGATCTGCTATCGCTATCGTAGCTTGCTTGGTTTGATTAAAATCAGCCGGCACGATTACCGTCATATTCGGCAACATCTTCATGAGTCCGATGTCTTCGAGAATTTGATGAGTAGCACCATCTTCACCAAGTGTCAAACCAGCATGAGAAGCACAAATTTTAACGTTCTTTCTTGAATAAGCAATGGATTGACGGATCTGGTCATAAACCCTTCCTGTCGAGAAATTAGCGAATGTTCCTGTATAAGGTATTTTACCACCAATTGTCATTCCGGCAGCCATACCCATCATATTTGCTTCTGCGATTCCTACCTGAAAGAATCTTTCAGGGAATTCACTTTCGAAGTCATTCATTTTAAGGGAGCCGGTAAGGTCTGCGCACAACGCCACAACATCCTTGTTGCGTTTTCCTATTTCAAGTAACCCTTCTCCAAATCCTGAACGTGTATCTTTTTTACCAAGTACTTCAAATTCGATCGTTTTCATCATAGCTGTATGGATGTCGTTTTATTGGAATTAATTCTAAAATCTTTCGTTATTGTGTATTCTGAACGTTTTTGATTTTTTTGACGGTAAATCACTCTGTATTCACCCGGTTGTATCATGATAGTTCCTGTTCTCGAACCGTCCTCCAGGTTAATTACCCAATCCCAGGTTCCATCATCATTTCTCATGAATATTTGCGCTGTTATTGCATTACCACTTGAAAACTTTAAATAACCCGGTGCTTTTATATCAATATAGGAAGTGGAACTTTGGTTCACATTTACAGTAGCGTAAATCCGCGGAACAGTAAAGATCTCCACATCATAGTAACCGCAAATATATTTATCTTTTTCACCCACTTTTTGAGCATTAAGTGTGTTGTTTTTGCCGTTTTCCATGATCCTGGTTTCGATCATATAGGGTCTTGTGGCATTGATAAAGCGAGTCTCTATGTATCCTTGAGGTGCATCAACTACAATCGTGTTGTGCTTGTTCTTGATCAACGAAATGTTCTTTTTTTCTCGTCTGGGTAGTGTATTAACTACTAGATCATTTTCCTTTACGACATAAAGTTTTTCCATTGCAATCGCATTGG
>SBGS01000150.1 GCA_006226555.1 Bacteroidota bacterium | reverse complement strand
TAACAATACAGAATATAGTTTAAACATGAAGGAGAATCATTATTCTATCAAAGACCTGGAGAACCTCACGCACATAAAGGCTCATACCATTCGTATCTGGGAGCAGCGCTATAAGATTCTAACTCCTCAGCGAACTTCTACTAACATTCGTTACTACACAGACAACGATCTTAGAAAGATATTGAATGTCAACACCTTGTATACCAACGGCTTGAAGATATCCAAGATAGCTGCTCTATCAGAATCAGACATTCTCAAAAAAGTTGAAGAGCTCATAGACAATAATAAAATGCTTCCTGATTCCATTCAGGAACTCATTCATCAGACCACGCAGTTAAACGAAACCGGAATTTATAATTTGTTGGAGGATCATTTCTCTAAATCGGGTCTGAAGTCTCTTTATGAAAACGTATTAATTCCAACCTTTATCAGGATTGGTGAGTTATGGCAGTTAAACAGTTTATCTGTTGGTCACGAACATCTCTTCACTCACATTGCACGTAATTTCATCATTGAAAAGACACGATTATTACCCGAGACGAAAAAATCGCGTGGATCCGTTCTTCTCTTTTTACATGCAGGTGAAGAACACGAAATTAGTCTACTTATATACAATTACTTATTAAGAGAAGCAGGCTATAAATGCTACTATCTGGGACAAAACATGCCTCTTGGCGATTTTGAAATGATCTATAAGCAAATATCACCCGATTACGTGTTTACAAACTTTGTTAAGTTTATCACCGAGGAACAGTTTGATGATATTCTAAAAGAACTTTACCGCATAGTACCGAAAGAAAAAGTTGTAATTGGAGGCTCTCAGGCCCTTTCATACAAGCATCTTATTTCAGGGAAATCAAAACTCATCGCTTCAGGTAAAGACCTGGATGTATTTATTGTTTAATTTTTGATTAATTACGTTAAACATTACTAAATTAGCAGAATGGAATCCAAAAGGTCAGTCGGAGTTATAGGAGCAGGTTTTTCAAGTCTTTACGCGGCTTGCAAGCTAGCATTGTCAGGTTATGACGTTACTGTATTCGACAAGAACAGAATGGTTGGCGGACGCGCTCAGACGTTCACTGCCGAAGGTTTTACCTTTGATATGGGCCCTTCGTGGTATTGGATGCCGGACATTATTGACAAGATGTTCGAAGAGATTGGGGTCAAACGTTCCGATTATTACAACATTACGCAATTTCAGACGGCATATCAGGTATTCTGGAAAAATGATCCTGCGACTAAAGTTCCTGCAGACCGTAAAGAATTAATGTCTTTGTTCGATACACTTGAAGTGAATGGTGGTCAAAAGCTGGACAAATTCTTACAAGATGCAAAGATCAAGTACGAAGTAGCTAAGCCACTCATGGAGCTTCCGGGCGAAAGTCTTTCCGAGCTAATGAAATGGAGTGTTATTAAAAACGCGATGAAACTGGATGTTTTTAAATCCGTTGAGAAAGATGTTGCGAATCGTTTCAACTCGGATAAAGCCAGAAATATTCTTAACTTCCCTGTTTTGTTCCTTGGTGCAATGCCAGACGAAATCCCATCGCTTTATACACTCATGAATTACGCTGATCTCGAATTAGGAACCTGGTATCCCGACAATGGCATGAGTGATCTTGCAAAAGCCTTAGAAAAGATCGCATTGGAGAATGGTGTTCAGTTCCACATGAAGAGTAATGTACTTTCAATTGATGTTGAAGGCGACCGAGTTCAAGGACTGACAACAAGTGAAGGAAGCTTTGAATTCGATTTTGTTCTGTCCGGTGCTGATTACCACTTCACGGAGCAACACTTACTACCTGAACAATTCAGAAGATACAGCGAAAAATACTGGTCGAAGCGTAAAATGGCTCCGAGCTCACTCATCTATTATTTGGGGATGAGTGAAAAGATACCAGGTTTAGAGCATCACAACTTGTTTTTTGACGAGGACCTGAAAGAGCACGGTAGAGAAATTTACGAAAACCCAAGATGGCCTGAAAAACCATTATTTTATTCATGTGTGCCAAGTAAAACTGATCCAAAAGTTGCACCAGAGGGTAAAGAAAATGTCTTTCTCTTGATGCCTATCGCAACAAGAATAGAGGACACACCTGAAATACGTGAAAAGTACCTCGAAATTATGCTCACACGTATGGAAGAACAATTGGGTATGTCAATCAAAGACAAGATCATCTATAAACAGTCTTTTTGTATTGAAGACTTCAAGTCTGCATACAATTCATTCCAGGGCAATGCCTATGGATTGGCTAACACACTAAAACAAACAGCAAACCTAAAACCCAAAATGCGATCAAAGCTAAAGAACATGTTCTTCTGCGGACAGTTAACTGTTCCCGGACCTGGTGTTCCACCTGCGCTTATATCAGGGAAGATCGCTGCAAACCTTATCATTGAAGCATCATGAAAAACTTATTCGACAAACACTCTTTTGAGTCCGCTCAGAAAGTCACAAAACTCTACAGCACATCATTTTATGCTGGGGTTAAGATGCTCGACAAATCGATTCGTGCTGACATACACAACATTTATGGTTTCGTTCGTTTTGCAGACGAGATCGTTGATTCATTTCATGAATTTGATAAAGAAATGTTGCTCAACGAATTCTGTGATGACACCTACAGAGCGATCGATCGAAAGATCTCATTGAATCCAATTCTCAATGCGTTTCATTACACTGTCAATAAATACAACATCGACAGGCAGTTGATCGATCAATTTCTGCACAGTATGCGCATGGATCTGGAACCACTTGATTATAATCAGGAAAAGTACGAAGAATATATTCTTGGGTCAGCTGAAGTTGTAGGACTCATGTGCTTAAAAGTTTTTGTATACGGCGATGAATCTAAATATCAAGAACTTAAGCCATACGCGATGAAGCTTGGCTCAGCTTTCCAAAAGATCAATTTCCTTCGAGACTTGAACGCCGATTACAATGAATTGGGTCGTATTTATTTCCCTAACGTAGATGCTCAAGATCTAACTTTGGAGAACAAGCTTACAATCGAAACTGAGATCGAAAAAGAATTTGATGAAGCCTTGATCGGTATTAAAAAATTGCCACGCAGCGCACGCTTTGGGGTATATGTGAGTTACAAATACTATCGCAAATTACTGCGTAAGATCAAATCAAAAACGATCCAGGACCTACTGACCGAGCGTATCAGAGTACCGAATAACGAAAAGGTTGTTGTACTGGCGAAATCTTACATTCGTAATTCACTAAATATACTCTAATGGAAGAAGTGATTCTGGTGGATCAAAATGATCTTGAAATCGGAACCATGGAAAAGATGGAAGCCCACCGGAAAGGTCTATTGCATCGTGCTTTTTCAGTCTTCATATTTAACTCAAAGGGAGAAATCCTTTTACAACGTCGAGCAGTTACCAAATATCATTCAGGTGGCCTATGGACCAATACCTGCTGCAGCCATCCGAGACCCGGAGAGACGACCTTAGAAGCTGCACATCGCAGATTAGAAGAAGAGATGGGCATGAATGCAGATCTGTCGCCCACTTTCCATTTTATTTATCGCGCAGAATTAGACCAGGGCTTGATTGAACATGAACTTGATCATGTGTTCACCGGAGTAACGGATGAATTACCCGTTTTGAATCATGATGAAACGGATGAATACAAATATGTGTCTGCCGATGAAATCACAAGTGATATCCAAGAGCATCCTGAACGATACACAGAATGGTTCAAGATCATTTTTAAAGCATACAGAGATCGATTAAATGTCGCCTAAGAAAGACGAAAATATTGCAGTAATAGGTTCGGGACTAGCCGGTCTTGCAGCAGCAATTCGTCTGAGGGTAAAAGGTTATAATGTAGTAGTTTACGAACGTCAATCAACATACGGAGG
>SBGS01000091.1 GCA_006226555.1 Bacteroidota bacterium | reverse complement strand
TAGAAAGACCAAATTCTTTCTTCCTGGGAGAGTCTGGATTAAAATTGGCTGCGAGTCAGCTCTATGACACTTTATACAAGATGGATGAGATGAATTTGACTCAGATCGTGATCGAGCGAATTCCTGAAACAGAGCTTGGTAGATCGATCATGGATCGCCTTAAAAGGAGCGCGAATCAATAGCTCTGGTCAACCTTAAAATCCCATACTAAACGTTTTTGGTACGCTTTTTGGCTTTCACTTTGAAATTCAAAACTCAGTGCTATGAAAAAGATGTTTACTCTCGGAATGCTTAGTGCATTAGTAGTGATGACTTCATGCAGACGTGAAGAATCACAGAACATTTCACAGGACAGGATCTATAGTGAATATGAAGTAATCTTCGACGCAGGTAAAAACCAAACGGTTGCGAATGCGACGTTCAGAGCTGATCATAGTACAGGTACCAAGATCGAGCTTAGTTTTCCGGCAAGGATCAAGTTTAGAAACGAAAACATGAGCTGGAAGAATGTTACGGGTAATTATCAGCTAACAGTTAACGGGAATGGTTTCAGTAACTATTTCACATACACTGATCTCGACGAAAACAATTTTGAAAACCAGTCATTCGATGTTTCATATATCGACCTACCAAATGGTTTGAACAGCATTTCTAAAAATGGTAATTTCTTTCTGCCATGGAATGGAGACCCACTTAGAAGCGGTGAAACAGTGCGCGTGGTGATCAAAAGTAAAGAAGGAGGAGAAAGAAGCTGGTCAGTTACTTCTGTGAATAGCACACATATTGTTCTTGACCAGTACAAATTATCTCAAATCAATGAAGGCCTGGCAGAGATCTGGATCGAGCGAACGAAAAGTGATGGTCTTATTATGGTGCCGGATGCAGGAGGTAGAATGAGTTGCACATGGAGAAGTAATGAACAAACGATACAAATACTGAACTAAACCGAAAGGCCGGATGTAATTCCGGCTTTTTTTATGCAAACTCAGATAGCTCCAACCATCGATCGGTCTTTTCCTCAATGGCTTTTACAACTTCAGATAGTTTTTGACCTGCCACGATCAAATCCTCTGTATTCGCATCAGGATCGCTCAATACAGCCGTAAGTCGAGATTTTTCACTTTCAAGCTCTTCCAGTTCGCTTTCAATACTATTGAATTCCTGTTGTTCTTTGTAGGTAAGTTTGCGCTTTTCCTTTTGAACATTCTTTTCTGGTATTTCTACCTTCACGATTTCTTTATCGACCTTTTTTTCTTGTCGCTTGTTCTCCTCTATTTCCTTTCTATAGATCGAATAATTCCCAATGATGTCCTTTATTTCTCCCTGTCCTTCAAATACAAAAAGATGATCAACCATTTTATCCATAAAATAGCGATCGTGTGATACAACGATCAGACAACCACCAAAACTGCGGAGATAATCCTCAAGCACACTCATTACAAATATGTCAAGGTCATTTGTAGGCTCATCGAGAATCAGAAAGTTCGGATTCGCCATGAGAATAGTCATTAAGTGAAGTCGTCTAAGCTCTCCTCCACTCAGCTTCCGAACAAAACTGTAGTGCATGTCTCTTGGAAATAAGAATTTCTCCAGAAACTGCGCTGCACTCATTTGCCTTCCTTTCTCTAAAGGAATAAACTCAGCGATATCGCGTATGACATCAATTACTTTTTTATCCTCGTCGTAAACCGGTAAATTTTGATCATAGTAACCAAAAACAACTGTATCACCAACCACAACCTTTCCACCGTCTGCTTCTTCCCGTCCGAGAAGGATCTTTAGGAAGGTTGATTTTCCGGTACCGTTATCTCCAACAATACCGAGTCGTTCATTTCTTTTAAAGTTGTAGCTGAAATCATCCAAAATGATCTTTTCGCCATAAACCTTACGTACATGATGAAGCTCAAGAATTTTAGTTCCGAGTCGCTCCATCTTCACCGGAATTTCCAGCTCATCTTCTTCTATACGTTGTTTGGCTACCTTTTTGGTTTCGTGAAATGCATCAATTCTTGCCTTCTGCTTGGTTCCCCGCGCTTTTGGCTGCCTTCGCATCCAGTCAAGCTCTTTACGGAATTGATTCCTTGCCTTTTCAATTGTAGCGATCTGCTGTTCTTCCCTTTCAGCTTTCTTTTCAAGGTAATAGGAAAAGTTCCCTTTGTATTTATAAACAGTTTGGTTCTCCAATTCCAGAATGGTATCACACACAACTTCAAGGAAGTAACGATCGTGCGTAACCATGAGGAGGGTCGATCTCGACTTAGAAAGAAAATCCTCCAACCACTCGATCATATCCAGATCCAGGTGGTTTGTCGGCTCATCCAGAATAAGAAAATCAGGTTCGGAAATAAGCACTTTCGCCAATGCCACACGTTTCTTTTGACCTCCGGAAAGTGTGCTGATCAGTTGAAGTGGATCGTCTAATTTCAATACAGATAGGATCTGATTTACTTTCGCCTCCAAATCCCATGAATTCAGTTCACTTACGGCCTGAAAACTGTCTTTAATAGCTCCCTCATCACCAGAGCGAAGTGCTGCATTGTATTTTTTTACTGCTTGTAATTCCGGAAGGTCATGCGAAAATACCTCATCAAGGATGGTATGCGTAGTATCCAGTTCATCCACCTGCTGCATGAAGGCAACACGAATATCCTTTCGGAACACAATTCTTCCTGAATCGATCGGTTCAAGACCTAACAAACACCTGAGTAAAGTTGTTTTCCCGTTACCATTCTTTGCTACAATAGCCACCTTTTGACCTTGATCGATCCCAAAACTGAGCTCATCAAAGATCACGCGTTCACCAAAAGATTTGGTTATTTCCTCAACTGAAAGAAAATTCATCTTAACGCAAACGATTCAATGAATCAAGAAGCTTTTTGTCGCGTTTAATTCCCGTATTCGCCAGAAACGTAAATGGAAAGCCACATACGAACAAGATGAAACCTAGCCCCATTTCGCGATTGCTTTCTTCCAAGCCAAGGTACGAGTCGCCAAAATTAGCTAACAGAATTACTCCCGCTACCGAGAAAAAATATAAGTAGAATACCATTCTTCCCAGTTTAAATTGGCGTTCAAGATTCTTATACGCCATTAAACATAAGAATGTAAGAAGTACCAGTGCTATCATACCGATGAACATCGGGAAAAATGATTTACCAATTGCTTCACCCGTTTCTACTGAATACTCAGTAATGCCATAAGAACTGAAGGTATATCGCGTAGTTTCTGTAACAAAACTGAATAAGTCCACTCCTATCGTTACAATGGAGAGTAAAACGATCACTATTCCAAGATAAACACTCTGTATTCGCTGTATCATACTTAAATTTGATACAAAGATAATGGAAACTTTCAGAGGTTTCGTCCAATATTCCGCGATGAAAAGAATACAATTATTCGAATTTGAAGATCAGACATGGTTCGGAACGTCATTCAGAATAGGCCTTACCAATATACTCGCTGTTCTGAACAAGCTTACTGGTCTTGACAGGCTACTTGCAAAAGAGCTGGGACAATTTTTAGAGGAGACAGGTGAAAAAGAGCTATTCGATTATGGTTCTGGAAGTGGTGGAGCTATGCCGGATGCATTTAAAATTCTGAAAAAAGATTTCCCGGAGCTCAAACTAACCCTTTCCGATCTTTATCCCAATAAAAAGCACGTATCTGCATTTAATAGCGGTAGTGATAATGCGATTCACTACGCGATAGAGTCGGTAAGTGCGGCAGAGACTAAAACTCCACGTCCGGGTCTAAAAACCCTCATTAATTCTTTTCATCACCTTCCACCTGAAGTTGCAGTCGAAGTATTACGTAACGCTCAACAACAAAACGACTCTATATTGATATATGAAATGGCACAAAATAAGATCCCGACATGGGTTTGGTGG